>NZ_NFLY01000033.1:0-32063 GCF_002161155.1 Massilimicrobiota sp. An105 | reverse complement strand
TCATCAAAAATCAAGGGGTATTTGTACGCTTTTTTAGCGTTTTCAAACACAAAAAGGATATGATTAGATACTAAATTGGCTAAACATATCCTTTTACCATTTTAAATTGACGACATTGGTTATATATGATCTCTTTTATTATAACATACACCTTTCAATAACTATAAGGTCAATATGATTTTATAAAAAAAGAGCTTATAAGCTCATTTTATTTAATAATTTAATTTTTTTATTTTCTTCTCTATTTCTTTGATGATTTTGATGAATTCATCATCACTTTTTCCAGTAGGGTCATCTAAATTCCAATTATCATCAAAACTTTTACCTACATATGGACAAGTAACGTTACATCCCATAGAAATAGCGATATCTACTTGAGGAATATCTTGGACTAATTTACTATATTGGTTCTGTTCCATATCAATTTGATACATGTCTTTTATAAGTCTGACAGCATCCTGATTAATTTGAGGTTTCAATTCTGTTCCACAAGAGTAAAAATCATATCTGTCACTCATAAACTTTTTTCCTAATGCTTCAGCAATTTGACTGCGACATGAATTATGAACACACACAAATGCAATTTTAAGTTTTCTTTCCATATATTTATTGACCTTTCATTTTTATTGATAAAATATGTTTGACTTCATCTACTGATAAAACTTTCCCAAAAGAAACAACTTCTCCATTCAATACTAATGCTGGTGTGGACATAACACCATAGGATGCAATTTGAGAAAAATCAGTGATATGTTCAATTGGTAAATTAAAATTGAATTCTGATAATGCTATTCTTACTGATTCCTCTAGTTTATCACATTTTTGACATCCTGAGCCTAAGATTTTTATTCCATCATCTTTTTTTAATTCTTCAGCTTTTTTAACACTTTCCTCATCAATCTGACTACAACAACATTCCTTTTTTTCTTTCTTTTTAAATAGATTCATAGACATTCTCCTTTTCATCTTTCATAATCAAACTTTGATTCCACATTAAGAATATGTTCATTCTCTTTGCTTTTTCTAACTCTCATCCATTTTTTATCCAGATACTCATTCATATATTCAATAATTTCATCAATAGGATATTCCTTACCATCTTGTCGAAGTTCTAAGCCATTGCATGTACATGCTCCAATAGCATGAATGGAATATTCTATTCCTTTTTCTTTTAATAACTGATTGATATCGACGATCATATTAAAATGAACAACATTTGCCATATGCCTTCCTCCTAATACAGTAAAAATGAAAATATGTTAAACAAATAACCAACAATCATAATTCCTAGAGTACAGATTGCAATAAACAATGCTAGAAGTTTGGGTTTTACAGCCTTTTTTAGCATAATCAGTGAAGGTAAACTTAATGTTGTCACTGCCATCATAAAGGCTAATACTGTTCCAAGTAAAGCACCTTTAGCCAGTAAAGCTTCGGCGACTGGAATAGTTCCAAAAATGTCAGCATACATTGGAATTCCTACAATTGTTGCTAAAATAACTCCAAAAGGATTATTTCCACCGAGTATGCCTTCTATCCATGCTTCTGGAATCCAGTTATGAATAATGGCTCCAATTCCTACACCTATCAAAATATATGGAAAAACTTTTTTAAAGGTTTCTATAACCTGCTCCTTGGCATACTGAAGACGTTCTGTTTTACTTAGATCTGGTGAGCTAATATCTACATGACTAGATTTCATAATGAATGCTTCAACATATTTTTCCATATGCATTTTTTCAATAACTATTCCGCCAATAACAGCAATAATAAGCCCAACTATAACATAGGCGACTGCAATTTTGATTCCAAAGATACTCATCAATAAAACAAGACTTCCTAAATCAACCATAGGTGAAGAAATCAAAAATGAGAAAGTGACTCCTAATGGCAAGCCAGCACTTGTAAATCCAATAAATAGCGGTATAGATGAACATGAACAAAAAGGCGTTACTGTACCTAATAAAGCAGAAATGATATTTGCTTTTATACCATGAAATCGACCTAGAATTTTCTTGCTTCTTTCTGGTGGAAAATAACTTTGAATATACGAAATCATAAAGATCAATACACATAACAATACTGTGATCTTTATAACATCATAAATAAAAAACTGAATACTGGCTCCAATATTGGAATTGATATCTATACCAACAGAAGTTAGCAATAAAGCAATCAATTCATTGAGCCAGTTCATTCCTAAAATTTGATTTTGAAAGAATAACCAAATTTCTTTCATAGTTCCTCCTTATATCGATATATTTCGATTTATATATTTGAATTTTTGCCACCCTAATGGTGGCTTTATAAAATGAAAAATCATTTACATGCAATAATTTTTTAAATACTGGATAACTTTTTCAATCCCATCACCTGATAAAGAATAATGTGACCACTTGCCATCCTTTCTTACATTCACAACCCTTGCATCTGTTAATATTTTCATATGGTGTGATAAAGTAGATTGACTTACATCAAGAATTTCTAAAAGTTTACATGCACAATGTTCTCCATCTTTTAAAATATTAAGAATTTTTAAACGATTAGGATCACAAAATGCTTTGAAAACTTTTGCTTCCTGTTCATAATCTTTATCCATATCATCACCTCATATCTATATTCTTCGATATGATATTAACATACATATCGATGATTGTCAATGTGATAAAAATAGAGAAGAAATGGCAAAATGTTGATTTTATATTTGATAAATGATTTATCAAATATTTTTATATAAAAACAAATGGAAATAGTATACAATATTTAAAGGAGATGATTTCTATGAAAATAATTGCATTTACAGGAGCAGGAATATCAAAACAATCCAATATTCCAACATTTATGGAAAGACCTGATATTAGAGAAAAATTATTTAGAGATTATGCAAATACGCATCATGAAGAATATAATGAAGTCATTAGACAACTGAAAGCCAATATGAATGGAGCGAAACCTAATGATGCCCATTATGCCTTAGCTCAGTATCATATTCCAGTCATTACCATGAATATTGATGGTTTACATAAACTTGCGGGCAGTGATGCTTTAGAAATGCATGGTGGTTTACCTGATGATGATGAAATGTCTATTGCCTGGTCATTATATAATAAACCTGTATTATATGGAGATCCTGCACCAAATTACCAAAAAGCTTATGAAATGGTATATGATTTAACACCAGATGATATCTTTTTGGTGATTGGGTGTTCTTATCATACAGCGATTGCGGTTGATTTAAGAGAAGTTGCGAAAAGTCGAGGGGCAAGAATTATTGAAATCCAGGAAGATGCTGCTCATAATGTCAGAAAAGTATTAGAAAAACTTATGAAATAAGTAGGTATTGATGGAGAAAAAGTGATGGAAGAGAAAAAAGTATTGCTTGATCATATTGATAAGATTCATACGACAGAATTAGGAATAGAAAGAATAAAAAGAAACTTAAAACTTGATACACAAGATGTTGTGGCGTACTGTCGAAATAAGATTTTAGACAAAAATTGTCATATTTATAAACGTGGTAAAAATTGGTATTGTGAGGTTGATCAAATCAAGATCACTATCAATTCATTGAGTTATACAATTATAACAGCACATAAAATGACATAAATAGTTATCAAATAAAAAATATGAAAGAATGGAGAATCTTTTAATGAAAAAGGATATTCAAAAATGTTTGGAAATATATAAAGAACAGTTAAATCAAGGATATATACAAACTGCTTATTTGACTTTGATTCAATATGTTGAATAATTAAAATCAAAATTTCCTAAAGATTATAATACAGGAAATATCTCATTTGGATATTTAGATTATACTTATTTTGCTTTTTTTAATCAGTATTTAAGAGATCAAAAACTAAGGTTTGGAATTGTATTAAATCATGAAAAACTTCAATTTTGAATTATGGTTAATGGGACAAAATGCAGATATTCAAAGAAAATACTGGAAAATATTAAAGAAAACAAAATGGAATCATAATCAAAAAATAATGCCTAAATATTCCATTGTGGAAATTGTTTTAGAAACAAACATAGATTTTGAAAATCAGGAAAGCATGACGCATCATATTATTGATCGTTCAGTTTCTTTAGCATCACAAATACAAGAATATTTAAAACAAATCCATAATGAATAATATATAGTCAAATCATTGTTTTATTCATGAATGGTGTGGATTCAAAAATATTTTCATATAAGTTTAAAAGAATGAGCATCAAAATACAGAGGTGTGTTGATATGAAAATTAAAGAAATTAAGAAAAATAAAAAACAATTTCTTTCATTGTTGCTTTTGGCTGATGAACAGGAAGATATGATAGATCAGTATCTTGAACGTGAAACAATGTATGTATTAGATGATGATGGTATTCAATGTGAATGTGTTGTGACTGATGAAGGTCATGAAATTCTTGAAATCAAAAATATAGCAACTCAGCCAGAAGCACAGGGAAAAGGATATGGGCGTATTTTGATAGAATTTATTGTTGAAAAATATAAAGAAAAATATTCTGTTTTACAGGTTGGTACAGGAGACAGTCCTTTGACAATTCCTTTTTATGAAAAATGTGGTTTTATCCGTTCACATAGTATTCAAAATTTTTTTATAGACCATTATGACCATCCTATATATGAGCAGGGTATTCAATTGATAGATATGATCTATTTACAAAGAAAGCTATAAATAGATAAGATACAAAGGGTATGTAGAATATGTCGAAATGACATTATGAAAATTAATAAAGATTTGTGATAAATGATAAAAGTTGATCATAAGTTCAATTCTAAAAATAGAATAATGATGGTTTATAGTAAACTGTATAATAAAAAAATCAAGTCATTATAACTTGATTTTTTCGTATTGCAATAATTGTTCATGTGCTTTTGTGTAATGCTTTAATTGTATAACAATTTGTTTACGTGTTTGTGTCGTAATATATTCAGCACTCACTATCGCAAATATTAATGCTACAACCATAAAGATAGGTGTAGAATATAAGAAAAATGCACTATGTGTTAATAAATATAAAACAATCAAACATGCAACAATAGATAATGTTTTGATTAAAATACGAATGCTTAAAAAGCGAGCATACATATCATTTCTAATATTCTGATATGTATCTTGTAATAATGTAATAATTTCAGAGCATTTTTCAAGTGTTAATTCATAATCATTAATATTTGTACGAACATCAACTTTAATTGACATCTCTCAAACCTCCTCTTACACATCGACTACATTATAACACCGTTTGAAAAAAAATAAAGAGATTTACTTCAAATATAAAACATTGTATACTAAATATGGGTGATTCGATGAAAGCTTTAGGCCATTTCAAAACAATAACAAAACATAAATGGAAAGTCATGAAACTATGCTTTCGTATTGGTTTATATAAACAGGGTCTACTACATGATATGTCAAAATATTCATGGTGTGAATTTTCTACAGGAATCAAGTATTATCAAGGTGATAAGTCGCCAAATTCTGTAGAACGTCGTGACAAAGGTTATTCTTTAGCCTGGTTACATCACAAGGGAAGAAATAAACATCATTGGGAATTTTGGGTCGATTTTACACGTAATGGTCTGCAGCCTGCCAAAATGCCGACACGCTATGTTTTAGAAATGTTTTGTGATCGTATAGCAGCCAGTCAGACTTATCAAGGTGATAAATATCAAGATACATTTCCACTCGCTTATTATGAAAGGGGAAAATATTCTTATATTATGCACCCTGATACACGTGCTTTTTTAGAACATCTTTTACATTATCTTCATGATCATGGCTTAGATCAAACCATTGTATATATTCGTACACATCCAGAATGGAAGAAAAAATCATAACATGTATTCTTTTTCATATAGTATTTATAGGTGATACTATGAAAAAAATCATGTTTTTTTTGTGCTTTTTATTATGTATAGTCAATGTACATGCCGTTGATTTTCAAGGTCAATCATATATTGTGATGGAAAGTACTCAACACAATGTATTAGAAGGAAAAAATATTCATGAAGTCCAGAGTGTTGCTTCCATATCTAAGATTATGACAGCGATTGTTGCGATTGAAAATGGACAACTGGATGATGAATATGAGATTGGTGAAGAAGTTAATGAAGCATGGGGAAGTGGCATCTATATACATATAGGTGACCGCATTAATTTAAGAGATTTATTGCATGGTTTATTATTGAGAAGTGGAAATGATGCAGCTAATGTGATTGCAAAAAATGTTGGTGGAAGTATTGAACACTTTGTTGAAATGATGAATCAAAAAGCTCAGGAACTTCATATGACAGATACACATTTTTCTAATCCAACTGGTTTGGATGAAGAAGATGATGGAAATCAGTCCAGTGTTTATGATATGGCTTTGCTTATGTCTTATTGTAGTCAAAATCCTATTTTCAATGATATCGTCATGAAAGAAACTTATAAACGTGAAGATGGTGGGGGAACATGGCATAACAAAAATAGATTGCTAGAAGAATATGAGTATTGTGTTGGAGGAAAAACAGGATATACCAAAAAAGCAAAACGTACCTTAGTCACACGTGCAATTAAAGATGATGTTTCTTTAGTTATTGTGACGTTTAATTGTGGAAATGATTTTGAATTTCATCAAAAAAAGTATGAAGAATGTTTTCAAAAATATCAAAATGTACTGGTTTTATCTAAAGGAATCTATCAGTATCACGGTCATTCATTTCTCATTGATCAGGATCTTTATTATTGTGGACAGGAAAGTCAAAATGTATCGCTGCAATCACAGGGTGATATATTAAAAGTTTATGTAAATGAAAATCCCATTTATGAAGTCAATCAGCAAAATGCTTTACAAATGATTTTTCAATATGCATGGATGTTGTTTGGAGAATGCATGAATGGCTAGAATCTGGAAATGGAGCGTTGTTGTCTTTTTGTTGATTGGTTTATGTCGTCATCAGGAAGAAGCCATGATGACAGCTTTAATGGATACACCATTTATGGTATGGGATTTACTTTTAAATGTGTTACTGGCCGCTTGTTTGTGGGGTGGTTTTTTAAACATTATTCAAAAAACAGGATTCATGAATTATTTTTCAATTATTTTTAAACCATTGTTTCGTGTCATTTATGGACCAGTCATGAAACATGATGATGTTTATACTTATCTCTCTTCTAATGTGATTGCAAATCTTTTAGGTTTAGGAACACTTGCGACTTTGAGTGGTATTAAAGCTTTTCAAAAACTTCAGGAATACAATCCTCATCCACAACGTCCAAGTCGTGAAATGCTGACTTTAGTGATTATCAATACAGCAGGATTATGTTTATTTCCATCAACATTATTTATGATCAGAAAACAAATGGGCTCACAGAATATTTATGCTTTTTACCCATATATGTTAGTTATTGGTATTACAATTATTATCATTGGATTGATTATACAAAGGGTGATTGATCATGAATAAGATTGTTTTTATTTTATTATTCTGTGTCTTTATTGATGGTTTAATCAAACATTATCCTTTATTTGATTTGTTTATTGAAGGTGTCAAAGACGCTTTGACATTATTTCAGACACTTTTTACAACATTAATGGCATTTATGGTTTTTGTACAATTACTTCAAAGTAGTGGAACTATTGAACTTTTGAGTCATCTTTTTCAGCCAGTGTTACAATTCTTACAGATTCCTATTGATATACTTGTACTCGGTTTGTTAAGACCTGTCAGTGCCAATGCTTCATTATCGTATCTCTATTCGTTTTATGAAATGTTTGGTGTTGATCATCCTTTAAGTTTACTAGCAACACTTATTCAAAGTGGCAGTGATACAACATTTTATGTTGTGACACTTTATTTTTCTTCTATTCATATGAAGAAAACCCGTTATGCTTTACCTGTAGGTTTAACGATGGATTTTTTGTCTGTCATATTTGCGATTATGATTTATTTAAAAATGTTTGTATAATTTGATAAACTATGTATAATGATAGGGAAAGGACGTGATACTGTGGAAAGACTACAAAAAGCAATTGCAGCGAGTGGATATACTTCAAGAAGAAAAGCTGAAGATCTTATTCGTCAAGGGAGAGTCGAAGTCAATGGTGAAGTCGTAAGTGAGTTGGGCTTTAAAGTCAAAAAAGGAGATTTGATCATGATTGACGGAAAGGCTCTTCAAAGTGAAAATAAAGTTTATTATGTATTTTATAAACCTAAGGGATGTATTTGTTCATTAAGTGATGAACTGGGAAGAAAAACGGTTATTGATTATTTGCCTGATGTGAAGGAACGTATTTATCCAGTGGGAAGATTGGATTATGATACATCTGGTTTATTGTTGATGACGAATGATGGAGAGTTTGCAAATTTAATGATGCATCCTTCATCACATTTAGAAAAGGTTTATGAAGTAAGTGTTAAAGGTTTGGTTAATGGTTTGACTGTTCGTCAATTAGAAAAAGGTATTTATCTTGAAGGAGTTAAGACTTTACCTTGCCGCATTAAGATTGTTGGTAAAGATGAAGAACATGGAACAACCATGTTAATGATTAAATTGATTGAAGGAAAGAATCGACAGGTTAAGAAAATGTTTGAAGCTGTTGATCATCCAGTTAAAAGATTACATCGTTTACGTGTGGGAACAGTTGATTTAAAAGGATTAAGACCAGGACAATATCGTATGTTAAAACCTCAAGAAGTGAAAGAATTAAAGACGATGGCATTATCTAAGAAAAATGCTAGAAATCGTTAAATAAAGGGATATCTTGCAAGAGATATCTTTTTTTGTCGTTATTTGTATGATGAAGTTTATTGAAGACTGATATGAAGTGATTATAATAGAAAGCAAGGAGGATGAAATATGCGTAGTGTTGTTTTAGAACCGGGAAAAACAAATGTTTGTGGTATCTGTGGGGCTAAAGAGCCTTTTATTGAATATAAAGAATTAGAAGGTATTCATTTTATATGGTGTAATAAATGTCATACAATTAGCTTTTTTAAACCACCACAAAATGAAATGAAAAAACATTTAATTGAAAACGAAATGAATTCTTATCCATTAAAAAAAGAGCCTTAAGCTCTTTTTTATCTTATTCATTAACAATTGCATCAACTGGGCAAGATGCTGCAGCTTCTTTTGCAGCTTCTTCTAATTCAGCAGGAACTTCACCTAGAATGTTTTCTGCTAAACCGTCAGCGTTTAAATCAAAAACTTCTGGACATACTGCTGTGCAAGAACCACAACCAATACAATTTTCATTAACTTTATACATTTTTATTACCTCCTATTCATACGCCTATTATATACTAAATAGAATTATTTTGAAAGTTTATTTTATAATTTTTTATAGTTATGTTATAATGAGGGCGGTGATGCGAAATGGAGAAACAAACAAGAATTAATAAATATAAAGAATTAAGAGATGAAATGAAAGAAGAGGTAGCAATTGATCGTCAGATGACATATGAACAAGATGATGAAGAAGATGATTTTTTAGCTTTTTTACCTCAAAATCAAAAGAAAGATATTCAGGATACATTGATGGAACCTTTATCATATGAAACATTAAAACCTGATAATGAAGAAATTAAATCTGCTTTAAATGAAGCAAAAGTGAATGTTGGTAAAGAACAATATAATACACGTTTAGATATTTTAAATAAAATTAAACAATCTGAGGAATATCAGCCTCAACATGCACAAACGTCTCAAACACAGGAAATAAAGGCTGAACCACAAAAGAAAATGTCTTTATTAGAAAAATTAGCTGCAATGTCGCCAGAAGAAGATGCTGAGGAGTTAAAGAAATATGAAGAAGGTTTGACTGTTGCGGATTTTATGAAGGAAGATAAGAAAAAAACAAAACGTGAAAAAGTTGAAAAAACAAAACCAGAAAAAGTAGAAAAAACTAAACATAAAGAAGAAGTGAAAGTTAAAAAACAAAGAGAACACATTGTAGAAGAAGATACAGAAGAAGAAAAAGATAGTAAATTAGTGACAATTTTAAATTATGTGATTATTGTTTTTATTGTGATCTTTATTGTTTTAGCATTCTTTATTGCTAAACAGTTGTTTTTTTAAAGAATTCAGTTGGTTTTGAAAAGTGAGGTTATAGAATATGACGAAAAGAATTTCAATTGCTATTGATGGTCCAGCTGCTGCTGGAAAGTCAACAATTGCCAAAATGGTAGCTAAGAATTTAAATTATACATATATAGATACTGGAGCTATGTATCGTTGTGTCGCTTATTATGCCTGGTTAAATCATATTGATTTCCATGATGAACAGGGTGTATCAGCACTTTTAAAGGATATAGATATTCAAATGTTTCCAGATGGAACGATTCAATTGAATCATGAAGATGTCACATCATCTATTCGTGAAAATGAAGTGTCAATGGGAGCAAGTATTGTTTCTCAATATGAAGCAGTCAGAACTTTTCTCGTTGATAAGCAGCGACAAATGGCTCAAGGTGGCGGTGTGATTTTAGATGGTAGAGATATTGGAACGGTTGTTTTAAAAGATGCTGAGTTAAAGATTTATCAGGTTGCCAGCATTGAATGTCGAGCATTACGTCGTCATAAAGAGAACTTGCAAAGAGGTCTTGAATCCAATTTAGAAGACATTCAAAAAGAGATTGCTTTAAGAGATGAACAAGATATGAACCGTCTTATTTCTCCTTTAAAAAAAGCTGATGATGCCATTGAAATTGATACATCAGATATGACATTGGAAGAAGTTGTTGCAAAAGTGATGCAACTTGTAGAACAGAGAGTATAGGGAGTGAATAATCATGAGAAAAGGAATTGTAGCAATTGTAGGACGAGCGAATGTTGGGAAATCAACAATTTTTAATCGTATTGTTGGTCAACGCATTTCCATTGTTGAAGATACTCCAGGTGTTACACGTGATCGTATCTATGCGGATGCATCATGGCTGACACGTGATTTTAAAATCATTGATACAGGTGGAATTGAATTAGAAAATGCTTCTTTTACTGAACAAATCAAAATGCAGGCTGAAATTGCTATAGAAGAAGCAGATATTATTTTATTTGTTGTCAATGGTCGTGAAGGCGTTACAAAAGAAGATCTTTTCGTTGCTCGTTTACTACAAAAATCAAGAAAACCAATTGTATTAGCTGTTAATAAGATAGATGATCAGAAATTTAAAGATAATATTTATGATTTTTATAGTTTAGGTATTGGTGATCCAATTGCAGTATCAGGAAGTCATGGTATTGGTATTGGAGATGTTTTAGATGAAATTATTCATCAATTGCCTGCTGTGGATGAAAAAAAAGAAGATGATGTGATTCGTTTTTCAGTGATTGGAAGACCAAATGTTGGAAAATCTTCATTAACGAATGCCATTTTAGGTGAAGAACGTGTCATTGTATCAGATATTGAAGGAACAACACGTGATGCTATTGATACACCTTTTGAAAAAGATGGACAGAAGTATTGTGTTGTTGATACAGCAGGAATGCGTAAAAAAGGAAAAATTTATGAAAATGTTGAAAAGTATTCTGTTTTACGTGCTTTATCAGCTGTAGAAAAAAGTGATGTTGTCTTAATGGTTATTGATGGGAATCAAGGAATTATAGAACAAGATAAACATGTAGCTGGTTATGCGCATGAAGCAGGGAAAGCTGTTATTTTAGTAGTCAATAAATGGGATCTGATTGAAAAAGATTCTAAGACAATGAAAAAAATGGAAAGTCAGATTCGTGAACAATTCAAATATTTGGATTATGCACCTATTATTTTTGTATCGGCTAAAGATAAAAAACGTGTTCATTTGTTGTTACCGATGATTCAGGAGGTTTATGCCAATAGTCAAAAACGTGTGGCGACAAGTGTCTTAAATGATGTCTTGATTGATGCGCAAACAATGAATCCAACCACAACATTTAATGGGGGACGTTTAAAGATTTATTATGCCAATCAAGTGAGTGTCTGTCCACCAACATTTGTTTTGTTTACAAATGATCCACAATACTTACATTTTAGCTATAAGCGATATTTAGAAAATCGTTTACGTGATGCATTTGGTTTTGAAGGAACACCAATCCACATTCTTTGTAGAAAGAGGGACTAAGATGAAAATAGCAATTTTAGGAACAGGAAGCTGGGCTACAGCACTAGCAAGGGTCTTTAATGATAATGGTCATACAGTTATGTTATATGGTATTGATCAAAGCGAAATTGATGATATTAATATAAGACATTGTAATTATAAGTATTTTAAAGATGTGAGATTAGAAGAAAGTATTGTTGCCAGTGCATCTTTAAATGATGCTATAAAAGATGCACAATATCTTTTAATTACGATTCCAACACAATATGTCAGAGGGGTACTGGAACAGGTCAAACCTTTATTGACACAACCTGTCACTATTATTAATGCGGCAAAAGGATTTGATATGAATACCAATATGCGTATGTCTGATACAATCAGAAGTGTTTTAGACAGTACCAAGATTCATCCTGTTGTTTCCTTGATTGGTCCATCCCATGCTGAAGAAGTTGTTGAGCGTATGCTGACTGTTGTTTGTGCTGTATCACTTGATGAAGATTGTGCCAAAGATGTTCAAAAATTATGTTCTAATCATTATTTTAGAGTCTATACTTCAACAGATGAAATTGGTGCAGAATATGGGGCTGCCTATAAAAATGTCATTGCTGTTGCTTCTGGAATTATTGCAGGGCTGGGCTATGGTGATAATACACGTGCAGCTTTAATTACACGTGGACTTTATGAAATGAGTCTATATGGAACAGTCAAAGGTGCTAATCGTGAAACATTTTTTGGCTTGACCGGTATTGGGGATCTCGTGGTGACATGTTCTTCTATTCATTCACGTAACTTTCAGGCGGGACTGGAAATTGGTCAAAGCAATCGTGCATTGGATTTTATGGCACATAATACCAAAACCTGTGAAGGGATTCGTACGTGTAAAGTCATTCATGATGATGTAGCAACACATGATTATGGTATAGAAGTGCCGATTGTGGATGCGGTTTATCGTGTTCTATATGAAAATGCTACACCGCAGGAAACGATTCACTCCTTAATGTTAAGAGATTTAAAAGCTGAACAATAATGTTCAGTGATGCATATATTAATATGGGTGATCGAATTGGATAAACAAGATAAGTTATTGGATAAGGTTTCACAAAAAACACATGTATCTAAAGAAGATATACTTTCATTAGCGAATGATTTACAAACAAAAGATTTAAAAGATGAACAAAATATCAGAGATTTTGTACAAAAGATTTCTCAATTAACACATAAACAAGTGAAACCAGAACAAATGGATAAAATCATTCAAATCATTCAAAATAATCAAGTCCCTTCTGATATTCAAAAATTTGTGTAAATCATTTTCTTGAAATATTATTATAAAAAGATTATAATAATAACTGATGAAGGGGTGTGAAAAGATGTATTTATTTTCTTGCCAAAATGGACAATTGTATTGATGATATTTGCAGGAAAATAGAACTCTTTTAATCACAAATGATGTATATAACGACAGGAACTATTTTCTTGTCGTTTTTATTTTGGAAAGGAGTGATACTTTATGTCTTTAATACAAGTTCAACATTTAACATTTGGGTATGATGGAAGTTATGAATTGATTTTTGACGATGTTTCATTTGTATTAGATACACATTTTAAAACAGCTTTGATTGGTAGAAATGCAAGAGGTAAGACGACACTTTTAAAACTGATGATGCATGAATATGAATATCAAGGACAAATCATGATACATGAAAAATGCTGTTATTTTCCTTATGAAGTAAAAAATCCTCAATTATTGACATTAGATGTCTGTTACGAAATTGAACCATCACTTGAAAACTGGCGGTTAGAAAAAGAACTTCGTTTATTAGGAATGGATGCAATGGATGTGTTTTATCGTCCTTTTGAAACACTTTCTCATGGCGAACAGACAAAAGTTTTATTAGCTATTCTTTTTTTGAAGGAACACTCTTTTTTATTGATTGATGAACCAACGAATCATCTTGATCAAGATTCTCGTTTGAAAATTGGAGAATATTTAAAACGTCAAAAAGGTTTTTTGCTTGTCAGTCATGATCGTTATTTTATTGATAGCTGTTGTGATCATGTGATGGCTATAAATCCTCAAAGTATTGATGTGGTCAATGGTAATTTTTCTAGCTGGTATGAAGATAAAACCAAAAAAGATGAAAGAGAAATGATGTTAAATAAGAAACTGAAAAAAGATATTGTGAAAATGGAAAGTTCTAAGCGTCAAAAACAAAATTGGGGTTATCAGATTGAAAAATCTAAAAAAGGAGCCGCAGATAAAGGATATGTTGGGCATATGGCTGCGAAAATGATGAAGCGTTCTCGTGCTATTGAAAAGCGACAACAACAGGCTATTGAAAAGAAAAAGACTCTGTTAAAGGATATTGAAGAATATGATGATTTAAAAATTCATTGTTTAAAATACTTTCAAAATCAAATCCTTCAATTCCAGCATTTTTCATTATCTTATGATCATCATCAGATATTTGAAGATCTTTCATTGACTATCCATCAACATGATCGTATTTTATTAAAAGGACCTAATGGTTGTGGTAAATCAAGCTTAATACGTTTTATTCTAGGTGAAAAGATTGAATATGATGGACAATATATATGTGGAAGTCAGTTAAAGATTTCCTATGTTCCACAGGATTGTACTTTTTTAAGTGGTCAACTGGATGATTGGATAGAACAGTGTCATAGCAATTTAACATTAGTTAAAACTTTATTAAGGAAATTAGGATTTTCTCGTGAACATTTTGATATTCCTCTAGAAAAACTCAGTCAAGGTCAAAAAAAGAAAGTCATGCTGGCTATTTCATTAGTCTCACCAGCCCATCTATATATATGGGATGAGCCACTTAATTATATTGATATTTTTTCACGTATCCAACTTGAAAATGCAATTTTAACTTATCAGCCGACTTTATTATTTGTTGAACATGACCAGTATTTTCAACAGAAGATTGCGACTGAAGTGATTGATTTTTCGTAACATGTTTGACAAAAGGGGTTCATCCATAATAAAATAAGAGGCAAAGGAGAAAACACATGAAGAATTTAGTAGTAACAGATAGAGATATTTCAACCGATTATTTTCAAAATTCCGTCATTGTCAATTTAAATAATATTCATTATTCATCATGTACGGGTGGTTTGACTTGTTTAAAATGTGAAGGGGCCTGTTATTTTAAGGATGATATGAGTATTATTTCTAAATGGACGAATGATTGTCAGTTAATTATTTATATTACAAGAGTGAAATATGGTTGTTTTGATATACCTTTTAAAAAGATGCTGGAAAGACTGGTCGTTAATCATGAACCTTATTATACAATGGTGGATGGGGAAACCTGTCATTTGGGGTTAAGTCAGTTGCGTAAAAAATTATTGGTGATTGGATATGGTCAGGCAACAGATGCAGAAAAGAAGCTGTTTAAAGACATTTTAGATGATTCGACATTGGGTTTTTCTTATTCATCTGTTGATGCTTATTTTTGTGAAGAAGATGAGCTAGATGAAGTTTTGCGTACGTTTGGAGGTGTTGATCTTGGCTAAAATATTATTATTGAATTCTGGATTGAAACATACTCAAACATTTATGAAACCTTTTTTATCAAGATTAGAAGTTTATCTTGATGATCGTTGTGATTGTTTAGATGTTCGTCATGTATCGACCTTTGATGAACGTACTTTTTTTCAATATGATCAGGTTATTTTTCTTTTCTTCATTGCGCTTGATTCTATACCATCTTCAACATTAGAAATTTTTCAACGCCTAGAGTCACAGCCAAAAGGACCGACTGAAATTTATGCATTGATTGCTTGTGATGAATATGAACCTGAAAAATGTGATATTTCAGAGAAAATTTTACAAAATTGGTGTCAAAGAGAGCAATTACATTATAAGGGCAGCTTAAAAATTGGATCAGCACTTTTTATTATGAAGACGATGTCGCGTTTTGTTGTTTGTAATGAAATGAAAAAACTGGCACAGGCCATTATTCATCATCAAGAGTTTTATAGTCAAACAACGATGCTGACAGATCACATTTTTATGAAAAAAGCCAATCAGTATTGGAATAAAGAAATTAAAAAAATGAATAAACACAAAAAAAAGCAAAAGCATTAACACTTTTGCTTTTTTGATATCATTCCATAATCTGTTTAATATAGTCAAGAGGAACACGTAAGCGATGAGCTAGTTCTTCATAAGAGAAGCCTTGACTGAGAAGTCTTTTGATGATTTTACGCATACTTTCTCCCACTTCTATGACATGTCCATCCAAATCATAGAAACGGACAACTCTTTGCCCCCAAGCGCCTTCTTTTAAAGGATGTAATAGTGTGACATGATATTGATCTAAAACATACATGAAGGCATCAATATCTTCTGTTTCAAAAGATAATTCAACAGCGTGATTCAACATGATAATCTCTTGATCAGTTTTGTGAATGAGATCTTTCCAGATTTCTTTTGATTGAAGGACAATCCCCGATGTTAGAGTAACTGAACCGTGAAAATCCAATATTGTTTTAAGACCTAAAATATGTTTATAAAACTTCTTTGATTGTTCTAAATCATTCACAATTAAAACTGTATTTTTTAGTTTCATAATATCCTTCCTTTTTTTGATATGTTTTATTGTATCATTTTTTTATCACCAAATGATGAACTTTTTGACTTTTTATAAAAATGTTCTAAATAAAAAAGAAATTCATATATTGATGTGTGAGAAGGAGGAAGTCTATGCAGACAATAGATATATTAAAAGATATTGGTAAAAGATGTGATGGTGACATTTATTTAGGGGTTGTTGGACCGGTCAGGGTGGGTAAATCATCGTTTATTAAACGTTTTATGGAAAAGGCTGTGATTCCCTATATTGATAATCCGGAAGCGAAAATTCGTGCTACAGATGAATTACCACAATCTGGTGAAGGGAAAATGATCATGACGGTAGAACCTAAGTTTGTTCCTAATCAGGCTGCGCATATTCAAGTAGGGGATAATCTTGGTGTTAATATTCGTTTGGTCGATTGTGTTGGGTATGTGATTGATGGTGCGAAAGGCTATCAGGATGAACAAGGCATTCGTTATGTCAAAACCCCATGGTATTTAGAAGCGATTCCTTTTGATGAAGCAGCCAAGATTGGTACCCAAAAAGTGATTCAAGATCATTCAACCATTGGTATCGTGATGACTTGTGATGGCTCTATTTGTGAAATACCTGGAGCAGATTATGTACAGGCAACAGATGATGTGATTCGTGAACTTAAAGAAATTGGGAAACCATTTGTGATTGTTGTCAATTCAAAAGATCCTCAAAGTCTACAGTGTAATCAGCTTGTTGAAGATTTGAAAGAGAAACATGATGTTCCTGTTATAGCTTTAAGGGTAACTGAAATGAATGAGGAAGATATAACGCATTTATTAAAAGAAGCATTATATGAATTTCCAATTCATGAAGTTAAAATTGAAGTTCCTCGCTGGATAGCTTTAATGGATTCATCTCATTGGTTAAAACAGACATTGGATGAGTCATTAGAAAAATCATTATTAGAGATTCATCGTTTTAGAGATGTAGAAAAAATAGCAACGCATATGAGTGAATTTGATTTTATTCGCAAAGCTTATCTTTCATCTATTGATACATCTTCTTCATCAGCAACTTTACGTATTCAAGAAAGAAATGGTCTATATCAGGAAATATTAAATGAAATTTTGGGACAGGAAAAATTCGATGCTGCATTATTTTTAAAACAGGTACAGGATTTGAAACAGATGAGTCAGGAGTATCAGGCTTATCAAAATGCCATTAGAATGGTTAAACAGACAGGATATGGATATGCTTTACCTTTAATGGATGATATAGAATTAAGTGAACCTGAAGTGATTAAACAGGGACCACGTTATGGAATGAAACTTGTTTCAACAGCATCAACTATTCATATGATTAAGGTTGATATAGAGTCTACATTTGAACCTATTATTGGATCGAAAGAACAGGCAGAAGCATTTATTCAATATTTACAAAGTCATGGTGAAAATAATAAAGAAGCTATCTTTGATTGTGACGTTTTTGGACGTAAATTGGGTGATTTGATTAATGAAGGTATGCGTGTGAAATTAGCCTCTATGAATGAAACCGCTTGTATTAGAGTGCATGATATTTTAAGTAAAATTGTGAATAAAGGGAAGTCAAATGTGATTGCAATAGTTTTATAAATTTGTTATTGCGCTTAGGTTTTTGAAATGTTATACTACTACTTAGATTTAAGTAGGAGGCAGTATAAAAAATGAATAAAAAAGAGCTTATTGATATCGTTTCACTAAAAAAAGATTTAACAAAAAAGGATGCTGAAGCGTTAGTAGATACAGTTTTTGATACAATGATTGAAAGTATTTTGAATGGGGATAAAGTGCTTATTTCTGGATTTGGAACTTTTAAAGTGAATAATCGAAAAGAACGTAAAGGTGTAAGTCCTAAAACAAAAGAAGCTATGATTATCCCAGCTAGTAAAACTGTTTCATTTAAGCCAAGCAATAGATTAAAAGATGCAATGAATTAATTGCATCTTTTTTGACATACTGAGTTAACATAATGGGTATATTATAATTATTGAGGTGATAAAAAAATGTTTTTTCCGTTTTATGGAGTTTACTATAATAGCTATTATATGATTGGAACAATCTTTGTTATTTTGGCTGCTATATTGGCCTTATGGGCACAAATGAAAGTCACATCTACATATAGTCGTTATAAAAAGATAGCTAATATGCGTGGTATAAGTGGAGCACAGGTGGCAAGAGAAATATTGGATAGTGAGGGATTATATGATATTCAGATTTATGAAGTGAAAGGTCAATTAAGTGATCATTATAATCCTGGTCGCAAGACAATTAATCTTTCCAGTGATATTTATCATGGAACTTCTATAGCTTCTTTAGCTGTAGCAGCACATGAATGTGGACATGCCATTCAGTATAAAGAAAAATATATTCCTATTTCATTAAGAAATGCTATTTTACCAATTGCGAATGTTGGACAGTATTTAGGATGGATTGCCATCTTTATTGGGTTGATTCTTGGTCAAACAGACATTGCCTGGATTGGTTTTATTGCAATGTGTGGAATCTTGGCTTTCCAGCTGGTGACTCTCCCAGTAGAGTTCAATGCATCTTCTCGAGCACTTTCTATTTTAAAAACACGTTATTTAACGACTTTGGAATATGATGGTGCTAAGAAAATGCTATCAGCTGCAGCCATGACTTATGTTGCGGCTTTGATTTCAACATTAATGAGTATGTTAAGAATATTTTTGATTATTTTAGGTAATTCAAGAGATGAGTAAAGACCAGTGATGGTCTTTTCATTTTTGTTTTGCATTTTAGACTTTTTGTTATATAATAGAAACACTGGAGGTGGACAGATTGAAAAAACATACATTTATTATTTCAGTTGTTGTGTTAGTTATTATTTTAGCAGTTGTTTCTTTTTATATGTTATTTGTTCATGTTCCATATTATCAATATCATCATCAACTTGATGAAATTAGAAATGAAATTTGTGAAACAAATCAATATGAATATGATGATTATTTTAGTGAATATCGTGGTAAAGAAACTTATTATATTGTCAAAGTGAAAATAAATGGTGTTGAATCTTATGTGGCATATAATAAGGATTTAAAACTGGTAGATACTTATCAAGGTGAAGTGGCTGATGAAGCAGTTGTCCAAAAAGCTATTCAAGATAAATATCAGGTCAATATAGAAAGTATGGAAATTGGTTATGAAAATGAACGATTTGTATATTATGGACGTTACCAGGATGAGCAATCTTTGTTATATGTATATTATGATTTGGCAACTGGAGAATTTATAAAAGCAGTAAGGCTAGGAGAATAATATGGATGAATTATTAGATTATCGTTGTGTTGATTTTCAGAAGTTATTGATTTTAAAGTCTAAACAACTGCATATTTCTGATCAGGAGTGTTATGTACTATTGTTGATTATGACTTTAGATGATATAGGAGTTAAACCTATTACACCATCACAAATTTCACGTATTTGTTCTTTATCACTTCGAAAGATTGATGATATTTTGATGTCATTGGTTGATAAACATTGGATTTCAAGACAACATGGTTCATTAAATCTCAAGCCTTTACAAAAAATGTTGTTAAATCAACCGACTCAAACAGAAAGCCAGGATATTGATTTGGTTAGCATTTTTGAAGATGCCTTTGGACGTAGTTTAAGTCAAAGAGAAGTACAGTTAATTAATTCTTTAAAGTGTCAGGGCTTTGATGATGAAATGATTGTTGATGCTTTAAATGAGTCAGTGAAATCAGGTGTTATTACTTTTCGTTATATCGAAAAAGTATTGGATAATTGGGCACGTTATGGCGTTACAAAGCGCTATGCTCCTGCAAAGCCACAACCAAGTCATAATGAGGTTGAACAAAGTATAAAGGATTATAAATGGTGGGAAGAAAATGAATAAGGAAAGAGTCAAACGTATTTTAGATGTTTTTGATGAGATGTATCCAGATGCTAAATGTGAATTGGTTCATCATAATGAATTAGAATTGTTAATTGCAGTCATGTTATCTGCTCAAACAACAGATGCGAGTGTGAATAAATTAACAGAACAGTTATTTCAAAAATATCAAAGTGTTGAAGATTATGCGAAAGCCCCTTTATCGCAATTAGAAAATGATTTACGTACTATTGGTCTTTATCGAAATAAAGCGAAAAATGTCAAAGCAATGGCGCAAAAAATCATTGATGATTTTGATGGTCAGGTTCCTTGTGATCATGAAGCCTTACAGACATTGCCAGGAGTAGGGCGTAAA
The DNA here is from genome assembly GCF_002161155.1 of Massilimicrobiota sp. An105. Lineage (NCBI taxonomy): Bacteria > Bacillati > Bacillota > Erysipelotrichia > Erysipelotrichales > Erysipelotrichaceae > Massiliimicrobium > Massilimicrobiota sp. An105. Next base: position 11,144 of record NZ_NFLY01000033.1, on the reverse strand, counting down.
ACAGCGAATGTCGTCATATCAGAAGGATTTAAAGTGCCTGCTATTGCAGTGGATACACATGTAGAACGTATTTCAAAAAGGCTAGGTTTTGCTTTTAAGAAAGATTCAGTTTTGGTGGTTGAACAAAAGCTACAAAAAGCTATACCTCAAGAAAGATGGATTAAAACGCATCATCAAATGATTTTCTTTGGTAGATATCATTGTAAATCTATAAATCCTGATTGTCAGCATTGTTCACTCATTGATATATGTAAAGAGCCTAAAAGAAAAAAATATTTAAATATAGAAAAAGACTGAAAACTCATTGTTGAGAATTCAGTCTTATTTTTTTATTGTGTTGGAGTTTGTGTCGGTGTTGTAGGCTGAGTTGGGTCAGGTTGTTGTGTTTGGCTTGTGGTCGTGAATGAATCAGTACCAAGAGTCACAGTTTGACCATCAGCTTGTGTATGTGTAAATGTGACAGAATAAGTTGTTCCAGCGGATAATTGACTAAATGTGATTGTACCACTTTGTTGAAGTGTTTGATTTGTTCCATTTAATGAAGCAGTAATGGAAGTTCCAGCAGGGACAGTGACCTGATATGTAACTGAACTTTCTGTTAATGCAGTACGTGTATAGCTTGCAGGCGTTGTATCTTCTACTGTGATTGTTTGTGAAATCTTATTAGAAGTTCCATTGCCACTTTCAAAAGCATAGTATCCTGTTACAGTATATGTACCAGGTGATAATGTGTAATTTATTGTTCCAGTGGCACTATTTAAAGTTTCACTATGAACAACATTACCAGAGGCATCTGCAATATCAACTTTATAAACAACTTTTCCATATAATTGATTAATATTACCTAGATATGGAAGTGTGTAACTATTTCCACCAGCTGTATATGTTTTTGTAGGTGTTGCATCTTCTGTCATGCTCTTTGGATCATATTCAGTGAATGTGACATTGAGCTTATCATCAGCAAGTTCTGCTGTAAAAGATGACAGATTATTTAAACTAGAACCATTTGCACTACCACTAGGTGTATTGTTCTTTTTGAATAAACCAGAAACAACACGATTATCAGGCACACCTTCACCTGGAGTCACATATGGATAAATACCTGATACGCAGCTTGCTTCTACTAATCCAGATGGTTGAGAAGGATATGAATTTTTCATACCATCTTCATGTAAGAATTTGGCAATCATCGTTGCGATATTATTGGAATCGCGATTGCTTTTTGTATAATAACCTTCTTTTTGATCTTTAGCGTTATAACCTGTCCAGACACTCCATGTATAATCTGGAGAAAAAGCTGATAACCAGGCATCTTTATTTTGACCACGAATTTTTTCATTAACACTTGTATCATCAGCATGGTTAGAAGTTCCTGATTTAGCACCAATCTGATATCCTAAATTTAACATACTATACATTCCAGTTCCAGATTTGACATAGTCAGTCATGATATCACGAATCATATAAGCTGATTCTTCAGAAAGGGCTTGTGTTTTTTCTTCTTGATATTTTTGATCAGTTTCAATAACTTCACCAGTTGTTAATAATTCGATTTTTTGAACTGTATGAGGTTCAATATAAGTTCCACCATTCGCAATGACAGCATAGGCACCAGCTTCAGATTCAGGAGTGACACCTTGTCGCCATGCTCCAATTGCATAACCAATGTCAACTGATTCGCCTTCCATATCAAATCCCAAGCTTTCAAGATATTGAGTTGCACCATCAATACCAATACCATCACCAACATCATTACCATTACAATCTTTTCCAGTAATGACTTCACTAAATGTTTGTAAAGCAGCAGCATTCCATGAATTGCTTAAGGCACTAGAAATAGAAATATCACCATTATATTTTCTTCCGTTCCAGTTACTAGGAACAAAACCATTTGCATATTCATAAGGAACATCATGGACATAATGGGCTGTTGAATAATCTAAGAATTCAAATGCAGCAGCATATGAAATTAAAGGTTTTAATGAAGAACCAGGTTGGTTCTTTTGACCATAGCTTGCACCTGTTTGAGATGCATATGCATATGTTGTCCCTAAAGGTGTATAATCACGTCCACTTAAAACACCAACAATACGTCCTGTTGTGGATTCTTGAATAACAGCACCCACTTGAATTCTTGAATCCTGAAAATCATATGTTTCACCACTTGCAATATCATCTAATTGTTTTTGAACATCAGTATCAATATATGTATAGATACGCATAGGTGTTTCATACGGATCATAACCAGTTGTTTCCTGAACTTCACGAATGACTTTATCAGCATATGCCTGATATTGTCCACTTGTTGAAATTGGATTTGATTTCAATGTGTTTTCAACTGGAATAGCTTTTGTAGCTTCGCATTCTTCTTTAGATATATAACCATGTTGTAACATTAAACCTAGAATTGTATCACGACGATCTTGAGCTAAGTCCAGGTTTCTAAACGGATCATATCTGTTTGGAGAGTTTAAAGTACCCGCTAACAAAGCCGCTTCTGGTAATGTTAAGTTTTGTACTGATTTATCAAAATAATACCTTGAAGCTGCATAAATTCCAACTGTTTGAGGACCATATCCAAAATATATTTTATTTAAATAGAGTTCAAGAACTTCTTCTTTTGAAATTTGAGAAGTTGCTTCGATTGAAAGAATAATTTCACCAATTTTTCTTTCAATGGTTTGTTCCTCATCAGGATAGTATGACTTTTTAATTAACTGTTGAGTAATTGTTGAACCACCAGCTGTAATACCACCTGCAGCAATATTACCTACTAAGGCTTTGACAATACGAGGAACATCAAACCCGTTATGTTCAAAAAAACGTGAATCTTCAGCAGCTACAACAGCATCAATCATTACTTGAGGAATGTCATTGTAACTGACATTTTTTTGAACACCACCACGAGCAACGGAAAACCACTCTTCACCGTCTGTTGTACATAAAACAGAAGATTCATCAGAAGTGAGTTTTTCCTTTGAAAAGCCTTCTACCTGTTTGAAAATCCCAAATCCCAAATACATACCAGTAGAAGTAATCATAACCGCAACAATTAAACAAACAACTTTAATAATTTGTCTTTTTTGTTTTTTGTTTTCTGTTTTGGTAGATTTTTTTCGGTTTATTTTTTTCATCATTCATCCTCCTTAAAATACCAATCGTCAACAACTTTTAAATAATCTAATCTTGGTTGATAACCTTGGGGTATCAGATGTCCAAGATTTTTGATTTTTTCATATGTTATTGATTTTCGCTGGGAATGATAATAATCATTAATGATATGACTTGCGTCAATTAAGTATACCTCATTTAATGAGGTAAATGCAATAATAACAAAAGCAATCCCTCCATGATTGATGATTTTTTGTAGATGATCAATCTGATGTTTTGAAATATTTGCAAAAGGAAAGGTCTTGACTTTTGTTTCTTTAGCTTCAAAATCCACATATTTCCCACGATAAAGTCCATTATAGTCTGTGGTTGAAGGTGTTTTATAATAAGCTTCTACAATTTTAGCGGCTTCACGTCTGGGATAGTTAACTTTGACAATTTGAATAGGCGTTGGCTTTTTATAAATAACCGCAATATCATGTGAAAGATAATATTGATTCGATAATGTAATATCTTCTTCCAATGACATTCCACGATGAGCTGTATAATGTTTTTTATCGTGCGTTGGTAATGTTGAAGATTGCCAGCTGCGTTTCATATTAGGGTAATTAACCATAATTATATCCTTTCATTGATTTACCATATTATTATAACATATATTTTTCCCATCTTGTCTAATTTGTGTGTAAAATCATCTTTTTTTAAAAATATCTTGCATTTACAATTGTTTTTTGTGAAAATATGGAGGAGGAAAGGTGATGGATATGGCAAAGAAAATACAGTTAAGTCCAAAAAAAATTTTAAACAAACATTTTCAAATAGATTTTAAGGGTTATAGTGCAACCGAAGTAGATTATTTTTTAGATACAGTTGTTGAAGATTATGAAACATTTGCGCAAATGTTGAATGAATCTTATGAACAGATTGAAAATCTACAAAAAGAGAACGAAGCTTTAAAAATGAAAATGGCAAATATGGAAAGAGAACATTTGATTCAACAGGATAATTTACGTTCTATGGAAGAAAATCTTTCATCTAATGTAGATTTGTTAAAAAGAATCTCTAATTTAGAAAAAGAAGTCTATAAAAATAAATAATGATTGCTTTTTTTTGCGATTTTGAGTAAAATATGCATGCTCATGAGAACCGATTGCTAGAAATAGAGGAAAGTCCGGGCATCCACAATCTGCGATGATTGTAGTGTTTGTACTGCATCTAATAAATGCAGGTAGCATATTGCTAACGACAGACCTAAGACCTAAACCGTCAGGCATGGTTGATAAGTCATAAAGTGCCACAGAAACAATGTCTTTTGAAAAAAAGAGTGAAAAGCGGTAAACTCTGCAAGGATGAAACCCAAATTTTGGTAGGGGAGCTTCATAGAGGGAATTGAACTGATATGAAGATGTGTTATACACATAGATAAATAATCGGTTGAAAAACAGAACTCGGCTTATCAGAATGAGCAATTTTGTCGATAGAAATGTCGACTTTTTTTCTACCTAAAATAAAAATATTTATTTTTTTGACAGGAAATTATATAGATATAGGATAAAATTCATAACTTGTTCATAAATTCATAAAATAATAGTGTTGGTATTGTAAAAATAACTATTTTATGGTTTAATATGATTATTATTGAAGGGACATTTTCTGGAAATAAGGAGGTATTTTTTTGGATAATTTAGGTCAAAATATTCGTCAAAAAAGAGAAAAGAAACAAATGACGATAGAAGATTTATCAGCAAAAACAAAAATTTCAGTCGCTGTTTTAAGAGATATAGAAAATGGGAAATTTGATCGCTATAAAGGTGATGAAGCTTATGTAAAGATGTACCTCAAAAAAATCTCACAAGCTTTAGAGATGGATGGAGAACAGTTAACAGAGCAATATATAGAATTAACTCGTGAAATTGAGTTGGAAGAATTAAAGGAAAAAGAAATACAGGAAGATCATAATGAAGAAATTGTGAATAAAGGGAAAAAATTCTCTTTTAAAGCACCTCAATTAACTAGAAAACCTTCTGTATATGAAGATAAATCGCATGTAACGATTATTCGTGCGGCTATTATTTTGGTTTTAGTGTGTCTGGTGATTGTCGTTATTTGGTTTGGATTTTATGCAACACGTACTCAAAGTGATGATCCAGCAAAACCTGATAATCAATTGACAGTAGAAGGAAATGTGGAAACAACACCTCCAGATAATCAGCCGTCAAATTCTGGAAATAATGGTAATCAATCACAAACAACACAAGGAACTGTAGAATTTACTAGAAATGATTTTTTAGATTATAATTTCAAATTGCCTGCAGATGCCCAAACATTTACATTGAAAGTTGAATATAATGCACCTTGTTGGGCACAAATGAGAGTCAATGATGAGATATATGATCAGTTTGTATCAAAAATTTATCATGAAAATGAAGATGGTGAAACTGAAACAGTAGAATTAACATTTAATGTAAGTGATTTTGAAAGTTTAGATTTACGTAATGGTAATAATAGAGGACATCGTTATTATATTAATAATCAGGAAATTCCATTAACTGATGAAGATATCAATACTAATCAAGATAGACCAGTCAATTTCATTTTAACATTAGAGAAGGAATAATATGAATTTACCTAATAAATTAACAACAATTCGTTTATTGAGTGTCCCATTATTTATTATTGTTTATTTGATACCATATCAATCATTAGGTATTGAGATACCTGTTTTTGATGTTTTATCAACATCATTATCTTTATTGGATATTATTTTATTTTTGATTTTTGCTTTATCAGCATTGACGGATTATTTAGATGGTTATATTGCACGAAAACAGCATTTGATTACGACTTTTGGAAAGTTTATTGATCCAATTGCTGATAAATTGATTGTCAATACGACTTTATTATTGTTAGCTTCAACACATGATATTCATATCATTATTCCTATCATTATGATTTCAAGAGATATTATTGTTGATGCTATTCGTTTGGTTGCCAGCCAAAAGAATGTTGTTTTAGCGGCAAGTTATCTAGGAAAAGCAAAAACAATGACACAAATGATTGCTATTTGTTTGCTGTTATTGAATAATATTGTTTTTGCTGGTTTGCATATTCCAATGGATCAGATCATGATTTGGCTTGCAACATTGATTTCTTTTGTGAGTGGAGTAGACTATTTTATGAAAAATAGACAATATATCATGGAGAGTATGTAAAATGGAAGAATTAGCTCAATTATTAATACAAAGAAATATTTCGATAAGCAGTGTAGAGAGTTTTACAGTAGGTGGTTTTGCCAAAACAATTGGTAGTATTAGTGGCATTTCGGCTGTTTATCGAGGAACATTAGTGAGCTATCAGACACGTATTAAAAGAGATGTTTTGCATATTGATGAAAAAATTATTGATCAGTTTGGCGTTGTTTCTAAAGAAGTCGCAGGACTGATGGCCATTCAAGGACAAAAAATGTTTGATAGTGATGTATGCATTTCTTTTACTGGAAATGCAGGTCCATCAGCAATGGAAGGAAAACCAGTTGGTTTGATTTATATTGGTATTGCCTATGGTGAAAATATATATACTTTTTGTTATCGTCTTTCTGGCAGCCGTGATGATATTCAAAAACAGGCTATTTTGATAGGAATTGAAAAAATTTTAGAAATTTTGAAGTAATTTCATAAAAAAGTGTTGTATATAAATAGTAGGAGGAATATTTTATGGCAGAAAAGAAAGTGAAAAAAACAGAATCAGTTGATGATAAAAAAGAAAAAGCATTAACAGATGCCATTCATTTAATTGAAAAGCAGTTTGGTAAAGGGTCAATTATGAAATTAGGCGATCGTGTGGCAGTTGATATTGATGTGATTCCTACCGGTTCGTTAACACTAGATGCTGCACTTGGTATTGGTGGTTATCCCAAAGGACGTATTATTGAAATTTATGGCCCTGAATCAAGTGGGAAAACAACATTAACACTTCATGCAATAGCAGAAGTTCAAAAACAGGGAGGAAGAGCTGCTTTCATTGATGCAGAGCATGCTATTGATCCTATTTATGCGAGAAATTTAGGAGTGAATGTTGATGAACTGATTTTATCACAGCCTGATAGTGGAGAACAGGGGTTAGCTATTGCGGAAACTTTAGTAAAGAGTAATGCGATTGACTTGGTTGTTGTTGACTCAGTAGCGGCTTTGGTTCCACAAGTTGAACTTGATGGTGAAATGGGTGATAATTCAGTTGGTTTACAGGCGCGTATGATGTCTAAGGCTATGCGTCGTTTGTCTGGACTTATGAATAAAACATCATGTACAATTATTTTTATTAATCAGTTAAGAGAAAAAATTGGTGTTATGTATGGTAATCCTGAAACAACAACAGGAGGACGTGCCTTGAAGTTTTATGCTTCTGTGCGTATTGAAATCAGACGTAGTGAAGCTATCAAAAATGGTAGTGAGATTGTTGGAAATAAAGTCAATATTAAAGTTGTCAAAAACAAGGTTTCACCTCCATTTAAAACAACATCTGTGGATATCATTTATGGTAAAGGTATCGCAAGAGATGGTGAAATTATTGATTTGGCAGTTGCTCATGATATTATTGATAAATCAGGCGCATGGTATGCTTATCAAGGTGAAAAAATTGGTCAGGGTAGAGAAAATGTTAAAATTTTCTTAGCTGAACATCCTGATATCATGAATGAAATTGAAGAAAAAGTCAAAGCACAGATTTTTGCTCATGAAGAAGCTTAACCAATATAGTTTACTATATTGGTTTTTATTATGGTCAAAAAGCAATCTTTTGATATTTTATTGTCAATTTCACAAAAATACGGTATAATATTTTATGTGTGTAATGCACAACAAGAAATTTGTCATAGGAAATAGGAGGAAGATTATGCAAGAATTTGGTGCCCCTCTTACTATTGTTACCTATGTTCTTTGTGTCGCTTTAGGATTTGGTTTATATTTTATTTTAACAAAATTAGGAGTATCTAAAGCTCATGATGATGCTTCTAGAATTGTGGATGAAGCCAATTCTAAGGCTGATAATATAGTTAAGGAAGCGATTCTTGATGCGAAAACACAGGCTTATGAATATAAGCTTGAGGCTGAAAAAGAAATCAAGGAACAACGCTTAGAAGTTACTAAATTTGAAAATAAACTATTGCAAAGAGAACAAAATATTGATCGTAGAGATATTGCTTTACAAGGTAGAGAAGATGTTTTGGAAGAAAAAGCAGTGCAATTAGAAAAGAAAAGTGAAGAACTAGGGAAATTAGAGGCTCAATTGAAAGATCAGATTGATGCAAAAATTACGGAATTAGAAAAAATTGCAGCAATGAGCGCTAATGAAGCAAAAGAAGAGTTATTTAAACAAGTTGAACAAAAAATGTCAAAAGAAGTGACAGCTTATATCAAAGAGCAGGAAGATGAGGCAAAATCTAAAGCTTCGCTTTATGCAAAAGATATTATTGCAGCAGCTATTAATCGTTATTCACAGGAAGAAACGATTGAACGAACTGTTAATGTTGTTGCTTTACCAAGCGAAGAAATGAAAGGTCGTATTATTGGACGTGAAGGAAGAAATATTAAAGCAATTGAAAATGCAACAGGAGTAGAATTGATTATTGATGATACACCTGAAGCTATTACTATTTCTTGCTTTGATCCAATTCGTAGAGAAATTGCACGTCTTTCATTAGAAACGTTGATTAGAGATGGAAGAATTCAACCTGGTCGTATTGAAGAAGTTGTTCAAAAGACAAAAAATGAACTTCATGAAGTTATTCAAAAAACTGGGGAAGATGCTATTTTTGAATTAGGTTTATCACGTGTTCACAAAGAAATTATCATGTTGATTGGAAAATTGAAATATCGTACAAGTTATGGTCAAAATGCTTTACAGCACTCATTAGAAGTTGCGCATTTTGCTGGAATGATGGCAGCTGAACTTGGTCTCAACCAACAGCTTGCTAGACGTGCAGGATTATTGCATGATATTGGAAAAGCTGTTGACCATGAAATGGAAGGTAGCCATGTTGAGCTAGGTGTGAAGTTTGCAAAGAAATATGGTGAAAATGCAACTGTTATTAATGCCATTGAATCACATCATGGAGATGTGGAACCAACAAGCGTTATTTCTATCTTAGTAGCAGCTGCTGATACTTTATCGGCTGCTAGACCTGGAAGCCGTAGCGAAACAATTGAAAATTATATTCAAAGACTTGAAAAACTAGAAGAAATTTCTAAAGGTTTTGATGGTGTTGATAAAGTATTTGCTATTCAGGCTGGTCGAGAAATTCGTGTTATCGTCAAACCAGATCAAGTTGATGATTTAACAAGCCATCAGCTTGCAAGAGATATTAGAGATAAAATTGAAAACGAACTCACTTATCCTGGACATATCAAAGTGACAGTTATTCGTGAAGTTCGTGCCAATGAAATTGCCAAATAAAAGATAGGATATCCTATCTTTTTTTAGAAAGTAGGAGAGATAATGAACATTCTTTTTATTGGAGATGTTTTTTCAGCAATTGGGAGAGAAATGATTGATCAATATTTACCATTGTTGAAGAAGAAATATCAGATTGATTTTGTCATTGCCAATGTAGAAAATGCAACGCACGGCAAAGGATTAATAAAAAAACATTATGATGAGTTTTTATTTCAAGGTATATCATTTATGACCATGGGTAATCATACATTTGCTAAAAAGGAACTGTTTCAATATATAGACGAAGCAGATCGTTTAATCGTGCCTTATAATCAGCCTAAAGCTTTGCCGGGTGTTGGAAGTCGTGAGATTATGTTTCAAAATCGTAAGATTCGTGTGACGAATCTATTAGGTATTACTTTTATGGATGGAAAGTCACAAAATCCATTTGAAGCTATTGATGAAATTTTGAAAGAAGATCAAAGTGATATACATATTATTGATTTTCATGCTGAAGCTACAAGTGAAAAGGTGGCTTTAGGTTATTATCTTGATGGAAAAGTTGCGGCAGTGCTAGGGACACATACACATGTCACAACAGCTGATGAAAAGATTTTGCCTCATGGAACAGCATTTCAATGTGATGTAGGAATGACAGGTCCTTATCATAGTGCTATTGGATGTGATGTTGAAGGAATTATTAAACGCATGAAAATGGGCATTATGACACCTTTCCAGGTAGCTGAAGGAATGGGTCAATTCAGAGCAACTTTACTATCATTTAATCAAAATAATGAGTGTACGCATATTCAAAGAATTTGTATTGATCCAGATCATCCTTTATAGTATATTTTTCCTCTTTGCTCATATATTAAAAGCAAGGAGGAATTTTTATGGAAATGATGAGAGTATCGTCTTCTTCACAACCAAGCAAGGTTGCTGGAGCATTAACGAGTTTATTAAGAGAACACCAAAAGGTTCAAATTCAAGTGATTGGAGCAGCTGCTTTAAATCAGGCTATGAAGGCTATTGCTATTTCACGTGGCTACATTGCACCAAGTGGATATGAATTGTATTGTATCCCATCATTTTATGATTTGACAATTGATAATCAGGTCATTACATCATTAAGATTAAATGTAGAAATGAGATGAAAAGGCTTTATTTTTTTTAGCAAAGTGTTATAATAGAAATGTGATAATAAGGAGGAAATATTATGGCAAAATGTAAATTATTAATGTCTACTGCTCAAGTTCAAAAATTAATTGATTTCTTTGATGGGTATGAAGATGATAAAGTTAAATGTAAATTTATAAAGAAAACAGGAATTAAAGCTGAAATTGAATGTGAAACAGAATTAAGCCCTGATGAAGCTGCTTCATATTGCAAAGGTTTATTTAAGAAAACACCAGAAGGTGGAATCTTATATTTCTCAATTCAGCCAGATGGATTCTTTGGTTAATGAAAAATAAGGACAATGTCCTTATTTCAGGCTGTTGACAAAGTGGTAGAATTTTTTATTAAATCTACCACTTCTTTTTATTTTTTATGCAAATTGATAAATTTGTACTATTTTCCTTATATGTCTTTCTTTTTTGTTCGGT
>NZ_NFLY01000032.1:0-32318 GCF_002161155.1 Massilimicrobiota sp. An105 | reverse complement strand
GTTTTTGCATGCAGAAAAATAGAGTAATGCTGGTGCATTACTTTTTATTTTGCTCATTGTTAATATTTGCTTTAAGCATTTATCAACCAAACGAAACCAAATTCCTATAATATAAAAAAAGTCTATCTACAGATAGACACATAAAAAAGCGTCTATCATAGTCCCGTTATTTTCGGTAACGGGGTAGAAACGATTGGGCCAATTCCCAAACATATATGATAACCACGCTTATTGTAACAAACGTCTATAGTTTTGTCTAATATTTTTCGATTTTTTCACATTTAATCATATAAAAAATGAAAATACCGCCCATTATTTAACAATTCAACAACTCATATCTTTATCATTTTATCTAAAATATGGAAATTCTACCATTTCCATCATGTTATAGCATATTTAAAAATATTTCCTGACAGTATCTTTAAAAAAAAAGAAACCTATCTTATGATAAGTTTCCTTGTTTATGATTTATGATTCAATTGTTGCTTTCCATAATCCATGTAAGTTACAGTATTCGTATACTTCAATTGTTCCTTTATAATCACCCATTGCAAATACTGCTTCAGGTTGATCAGCAGATGTTAAATCTACACGTAAAACCTGATTGTTGAATACAGCAATGATTGTTGTAATTAAATGTTCATCAGTCATTGGATGTGAAACTTCACCAACTTTCACATGAAGTTTATCTCCATCTATAGATAATACAGGAACGTGTTTTTCTAATGCACCATCTGTTGTATTCGCTGTTAATTCTACCATTGGTTTTCCACAACAAACAACTGGTACTCCTTTATCAACAATTTTTTCTACTACATTTCCACAAATTGGACATACATATAATTTCATAATCTCTTTCTCCTTTCATGACAAGACCATTGTACCATGTCTTATTTATTATAGCTAATCATATGCACTTTTATTATTCTTTTTTTAACAACTGACAATATGTACGATATGTATAATTATCAAAACAAACAATATCTATTCTTTTGACATATTGACATGGATAGTTTTTAAGCGTTTCTATCGCAATTGTAGCTGCCTGTGATACAGGATAACGATAAGCCCCTGTACTAATTGAAGGAAAAGCAATATGTTGACATTGATATTCTTCAGCTTTTTCCAGACAGCGTATATAACAAGACTGTAATTGTTTGGCTTCATCATGTTGTCCATCACGATAAACCGGACCAACTGTATGAATCACATAACGTGCTGGTAAATGATAAGCCTTTGTGACTTTTGCATCTCCAGTCGCACATCCATGCAACAAACGACACTCAGCCAATAACTCAGGTCCAGCTTCGCGGTGAATAGCACCATCCACCCCTCCACCACCTAATAAACTATTATTGGCAGCATTGACTATGGCATCACATGATATTTGAGTGATATCACCTTGAATAATTTGAATTTTCATTTCTTTCACCTTCTTTTTTATTATAACAAAAAAGTCATTTGATAGAAACGACTTTTATGCTTTGATCCATTTTTTTATTTTTATATCTTTTTGTTTCAAGAAATCTATAAATTCATGAACACTTACTTTTAAACAATCTTTTCGAATAATAATGATTTCATTTTTCTTTGCTAATAAAACATATGCATGTTCTGTCTGTGATAAAGTTTTGAGATGAGAGTAAGGAATCTTATTATCAATAGATGTCTGACAATTATGTACAACGACATATTCTCCTCCAAAACTCATTGTATATGTCATCTTTTGTTCATCAATTTCTTCTTTCATCAATTTTAACATTTCTTTGTAATGACTATGAATCAAAAAGAAAATTTCCCCAATACACACAGCACCTAAAACCAATAAAACAACACCTTGTAACATATTTTGATTGACGACATTTATAATACCTAAAATTAATGAAATCACACCTGTTAATGACAATAAATATTTTTGCCATGGAGCAATCATGTATCTTTTCACTTCTTTTAATAAATCTTCATCAACAATATTATGACTAATTTGAATTCTTTTCATATAACCCTTCCTCCAACAATACACCATTATCCTTTATAATTATGTCTTAGATATTAACTTTTATAAAATTTGATAAATAAAAACAATGATTGGCATTGTGATAATACAAAAAATAACGGACATAACATTCATGATACTCGTATAACCTGGATGTTTATCATATAACTGGGCAAATTGAGTAATTGTGGCAGCAGCAGGAGCACTTGCAGCCAAAAGACTAATCAATAATATCTGATAAGCATCCTGATGAAAGTTTTGTAATCCCAGTAAACGAAACGCCAAAATCACAACCAAAGGATAAACAATCAATCTCAAAAAACAAATACCATAAACTCTTTTTTCTTTAAAAATAGATAAAATATCAATATTCCCTAGTAACATTCCAATCACCAGCATACTTAATGGCCCCACCATAGAACCAACGCTACTTACTGTATCGTGAATCAGTGCTGGAAAATGCCAGCGTGCTATAAACATAATCATTCCTAACATAATCGCTATAACATTCACATTCAAGATAATCTTTTTGAAATCATACTGCTTTTCATTACAAACCAGATTTTTTCCATGTGTCCATATTAAAATAGTTTGAACAACCATATATCCACTTGTATATAAAACCCATTCTTCCCCTAAAATAGAAGCTACCAAAGGTATAATCAGATTACCAGCATTAGAATAAATAAGCGTTGCTTTTTCTACAGGCATAAAATGAAAGATCTGTCCCAATAATTTTGTTAATGGAATGAAAATCAAATGAACGACAATGGCCCCAATAAAAGATAAAATCAATCCCATCAGCTTTTCACTTGTAAAATCAATCTGAAAAGAATTTAAAATTGTACAAGGACAAACAATATATAAAACAATTTTAGAAATCACTTTACTATCATCAGGTGTCAGTACACGACACTTTACAGTTAAATATCCCACAAAAATAATAAGAAATAATCCAAAAATATTTTGAGCTAATAAAAGACTTAATTCCATAAATTTCCTCTCCCACATATAGTATACTTATTTTTATCAAATACACGTTTTATTTTCAGGTTTTGAAAACTTTTTATCATATTTCATTACAATTTTATGAATTATGATATAATCATTTTAGACTTATAATGAGGAGAAAAGATATGAAATTAGAAAAAAGAAAAATTGTCATTATTGGATGTGGACACGTTGGTGTCAGTACTGCATTTTGTTTGATTAATCAAGGTCTATGTGATGAAATTGCTTTGATTGATTTGAATGAAGAAAAAGTTTTAGGAGAAGTTTTAGATTTATCTCAAAGCATTGAATATATGAATCGTAATACACATGTCAAAGTGGGACGATATGAAGACTGTGAAGATGCTCAAATTGTTATCATTACAGCAAGTGTTCCAACCCCTCAAAGTGGTAATGACCGTTTAAAAATGTTAGAACCATCTTTAAATGTCATGAAAAGTATTATTACTCAAATTAAAGAACATCATTTTGATGGACATTTGATTGTTGTTTCAAACCCTGTAGATTTAATGAGTTATTATGCTTATAAACTTTCTGGTTTACCAGCTAATCAGGTTATTGGAACAGGGACAACATTAGATACAGCCCGTTTAAAATATTTCATCGCCCAAAAAATCCAAGTTGATCCTCGCAGTGTTCATGCGATGGTCATTGGTGAACATGGAGATAGTGAAATGATTCCATGGTCAACTGTTCGTATTGGTGGTAAGGATATTTATAGTGTTGTTCAAGATAACCAGAGTCGTTTAGGACAAGAACCCTATCAACAGATGAAAAAAGATACAATTCAGGCTGGTTGGGAAATTTTCAATCGTAAAGGGAATACTTGTTATGGTATAGCCTCAAGTACAGTTGGTATTATTCGCACAATCTTACATAATGAAAACCAGATTTTACCTGTTTCAACATTGCTTCGTGGCGAATATGGTCAGGATGATTTATTTATCAGTGTGCCAGCCATCATTGATCGTAGTGGTGTTAGAGAAATTGTTGAATTACGCATGACACCACAAGAACAAGAAGAGTTCAATCAATCTTGTCAACGCTTAAAATCATTTTATGATCTTTTAAATCAATAGTTCTATGCTTAAACATAGAACTTTTTTATATCCATAAATGAATCATAATAGGCGCTAAAAACACAGTGAATATACCTGAAATCACAATGGATAAACTACTCATTGCTGCCTCAATTTCACCCCACTCAATTGCTTTCGCTGTTCCAATAGCATGGGCACTATTTCCTAATGCCAGTCCACGTGCAACAGGATGATTGATATGGAAAACTTTAAAAATCGTTTTAGCAATCATTGATCCAAAAATTCCTGTTAAAATGACAACACCTACTGTCATTGTCGAATGACCACCAAGTAATTCTGATACTCCAATAGCAATCGCTGTCGTAATAGATTTTGGCATCAAAGAATATAAAACTGTTTCACTTGTCTTCAACAAAATACAAAGAACCATAACACTCATCAAACCAGACAGACAACCACATAATAAGCTTACTATAATAGCTCCAAAATGTTTAACCAGTACTTGTGTTTGTTTATATAAAGGAATCGCTAAACAAACAGTTGATGGAGTCAATAAATATGTAATCATTTGTGCTCCTTGATTATATGTCTGAAAATCAATATCTAAAACATATAAAACAAAGATAGTCAAAAAAGCACTGATTAATAATGGATTCAAAAGAGAATAAGACCATCGCTTTCTTATTTGAACAGCCAACCAATATGTTAATAAACTTAATACAATGCCAAAATAAGATGTTTCAATCAATAAATTATTCATTGATATTTTTCCTTTCTATCATATATTGTGCAACTTTCCCTGTCACTACCATTACAATGACTGTACTTATAACAAGAGCAATCATAATCACAGCTATGTTTTCAAATAATTCTTCTTTGACATTCATTAAACCAACAGCAGATGGAACAAATAAAACAGGCATAATCAAAATCAGCCAATCTGCAACATCTTCTATTGCTGATAATGGAATCATTTTTGTATAAAGACCAACTAACATGATCAACAATCCATAAACACTTGCTGGAATGGGTAATGGTAAAAAGCTCAATAATTCTCCTACAAATGAAATCAACATAATAATAAGAAACTGATGTATATATTTCATAATGACCTCCTGTTGTGATACCGTGCAACATTATAACATGATTTGACTGATGATTATACTTTTTTATAAATTCATTTGCATTTTTATATTGAATAGATTTAAATATGGAATTGAGGTGATCACAATGGCTTATCAAAAACAATATTATAAAAGAGGGCATTATGTTAAAAAAATCATTGATGATTATTGTGTTATAGATATCGAAACAACAGGTTTATCTTGGCAAAAAGATAAAATTATTGAAATTGGAATATTAAAGGTCTAAAACAAGAAAATCGTTGAACGTTATAGCCAGTTAATTAATCCCCAACAGAATATTAGTCCTTTTATCACTCAACTCACTGGCATTGATAATCAAATGGTAGAGGATATGCCTGTTCTCTCTTCTGTTCAAGATGACATTTTGCGATTTTTTGGACACGATCCAATTATTGGACATAATACAGCTTTCGATCTTAATTTTATTGCGAATCATTTTCAGATCAATTTATCTAATGAATATATGGATACGGTTCAATTTTGTAGAAAGGTTTATCCTCAAATGCCCCATCATCGTTTAACAGACATGGTAGAATTTTTAGGGCTTTCCACAAATGAACACCGTTCTTTAGCAGATTGCATATCTACATATGAACTTTATGAACACCTTAAAAAAGAAATAATCAGACAACATATATCCATATAAATACCTCAAAAGCATAGCTGACTATCCATTATAAGTATTTGATTTTTATAATGTCTATATATAGAATATAGTCAAGGAGGCTTTCATATGATTCAAATGCTTACCAAAGAAGATATTCAAAAAAGTTTAGAAGATATGGGATGTTCATCCAAACAAGTTCAAGAATTTGTTGATGACTTTGAAAATCATCGTTTTGAATTTCTTTTCCTTTTTTTAAAAAAGAAAAGATATGAAATTCTAGATGAAGTGCATCAAAAACAAAAGACAATTGATCATCTTGATTATCTGATTTACACTTTAAAAAATATTCAAAATAAAGCATAAGCTTTCTTAAAGGAGGTCAATATCATGCAAATCAAACAGATTATTGAAAATCAAACTTTTGATGAAGAAAGAGCTTTATACAACATACAAAATACTGAAGTGAGAAACTGTACTTTTGCTGGTCCTCAAGATGGAGAATCTGTCTTGAAAGAAACAAGACAAGTCAGAGTTGATCATTGTACTTTTTCGCTTCGTTATCCCTTATGGCATGTACAGGGTTATGAATTAATTCATAGCTCTTTAGATGAATTAACAAGAGCTCCTATCTGGTATTCTCATCATGGTTTGATTGATTCTTGTGATATTCAAGGTATAAAAATTTTAAGAGAATGTAGTGATACAATTGTTTCAAATTGTCAGATTCAATCACCAGAGTTTGGCTGGTTCTGCCAGGATATTTCTATTAAAGATAGTGAAATTCATTCTGAATATATGTTACTTCATAGTCATCATGTTAAAATTGATCATTTGAAATTTACAGGAAAATATTCTTTCCAGTATATGCATGACTTAGAAATTACAAATTCTTATTTAGATACAAAAGATGCCTTCTGGCATAGCAATAACGTCATTGTTAAAGATTCTGTTGTCAAAGGTGAATATTTAGGGTGGTTTTCAAAAAATGTCACATTCATTAACTGTCAGATCATTGGAACACAACCACTTTGCTATTGTGAAAATTTGAAACTCATTGATTGTGAAATGATTGATTGCGATTTAGCATTTGAATATTCTGATGTACAGGCAACAATCAAAGGACATGTTGATTCTATTAAAAATGTCAAATCAGGAACAATTACAGTTGACAGTGTTGGTGAAATCATCAATGAAGATGCTGTTATGGAAACAAATGGTCAAGTGATCATCAGACAAGCCCCTATAAACAATCAGTCTATTTGTCAATGCTGTTGTTAAACGTTAACTGAAAAGTTAGCGTTTTTTTTATTATCAATAATTGAACATTAAAAAAGTGAATCTCTGCAATTAAGATACCTTAACTTTTAGAAATTCACTTCTCTCTTCATTCCATGTTTATAAATCAATATTTTTATTTCACAACAATATTGACAATCTTATTTTTCACGACAATAATTTTCACAATATTCTTTCCTTCAGTATGTGTTTTTACATTATCTTGAGCTAAAGCTTCCTGTTTCACGACTTCATCATCTTCATCTTTATTCACAGTGATTTTAGCACGAAGTTTTCCATTAACCTGTACAGCCATTTCAATTGTTGACTGTTCCAACATCGCTTCATCATATGTTGGCCATGGCTCATAAGCTAATGTTTCATCATGTCCAAGTAACTGCCACATTTCTTCACAGACATGTGGAGCGATACAGCTTAACATTTTGACTAAGTTTTCAGCATATGGACGATAAACAGTTTTAGCTTTATAAGCTTCATTGACAAAAATCATCATTTGTGAAATAGCAGTATTAAATCCTAATGTTTCATAATCATGAGTGACTTTTTTAACAGTAGAATGATAAACAAAGTCTAATGAATGATCATTTTCATCACTTAATTTATCAGATTCCACAATCAAACGATACACACGATCCAACCATTTTCTTGCACCGTCAACACCTGTTTCACTCCATGGTTTACTTGCTTCCAAAGGTCCCATAAACATTTCATAAACTCTTAATGTATCAGCCCCATAAGTTTGAACAATATCATCAGGGTTAATGACATTCCCTTTAGATTTACTCATCTTTTCACCATTTGTTCCTAAAATCATACCTTGATGATATAATTTCTGGAATGGCTCAGGATGTGACAAATATCCTTTATCATATAAATAACGATTCCACATACGAGAATATAATAAGTGTCCAACAGCATGTTCTGGTCCACCAACATACAAATCAACTGGTAACCAGTGATCCAATAACTTTCTATCAGCAATCGCATGATCATTATGTGGATCAATATATCGCATATAATACCAGCTGCTTCCCGCACTTCCTGGCATTGTACTTGTTTCACGTTTTCCAGCTTTTCCATTCACAGTGACATTCACCCAGTCTGTAGCTTTATCCAATGGTGATGCCCCACTTTTAGAAGGTGAGTAATCTTCTAATGGTGGTAAAATCAATGGTAATTCATCATCTGATAATGCAACGGAAGTGCCATCATCAAAATTAATCACTGGAATTGGTTCTCCCCAGTATCTTTGACGTGCAAAGATCCATTCTCTTAAACGATAATTCACTTTCTTTTCACCACAATGATGATCAGTTAACCATTGAATCATTGTTTCAATGGCATCTTCTTTATTCATACCATTTAAGAAATCAGAATTAATATGATTTCCATCCTGTGTCCATGCTTCTTTTGTGACATCTCCACCTTCAAGCACTGGAATAATTTCAAGACCAAATTTATTCGCAAATTCCCAGTCACGATCATCATGAGCAGGGACCGCCATAATAGCACCAGTTCCATATCCTGCTAAAACATAATCTGAAATCCAAATAGGTATTTTCTTTTGATTCACTGGGTTAATTGCATAAGCACCAGTAAAGACACCTGTTTTATCTTTATTTAATTCAGTACGTTCTAATTCAGATTTTGTAGCACAGACTTTCACATAGGCTTCAATCGCTTCTTTTTGCTGTGGTGTTGTAATCTTAGCTACCAATTCATGTTCAGGAGCTAACACACAATAAGTTGCGCCAAAAAGCGTATCACAACGTGTTGTAAACACAGTAAACTGTTCATCATGTCCATCAACTTGGAAATGCACATGAGCGCCAATAGATTTTCCAATCCAGTTTCTTTGAATTTCTTTGGTAGATTCAGGCCAATCAACATCCTCTAAACCAGCCAATAATTTTTCAGCATAAGCAGGAATATCAATAACCCACTGTTTCATATTCTTTCTAATAACTGGGTATCCCCCACGTTCACTTTTTCCATCAATGATTTCATCATTAGCTAAAACAGTTCCTAATTCTTCACACCAGTTCACTGGAATATCCACATTTTTAGCTAAACCATCTTCATAAAGTTGTTTAAAAATCCATTGTGTCCAATGATAATAATCAGGATCGCAAGTAGAAATACATTTATCCCAATCAAATGAAAAACCTAACATCTTTAATTGATGTGTAAAAGTTTCAATATTATGACGTGTAAATCCTTCAGGGTGATTTCCTGTTTTAATCGCATATTGTTCAGCTGGTAATCCAAAAGCATCAAATCCCATTGGATGTAAAACATTATATCCCTGCATTCTTTTCATACGTGACATAATATCTGTCGCTGTATATCCTTCAGGATGTCCAACATGTAATCCTTGTCCTGATGGATATGGAAACATATCTAAAGCATAGTATTTAGGTTTTGAAAAATCCCAAACATCAGTATAGAAAGTCTGATGTTCATCCCAATATTTTTGCCATTTCTTTTCAATGGCTTGATGATCAAATGGCATCATTTATCCCTCCTTATAATATAAAAAGCCGTCCTTCTAAGGACGACTTGATCGCGATACCACCTTAGTTCATATATGGAATCCATATATGCTCTCAAAACTTTAACGCAGTTAACGACAAAGACTACTCTTTTCATCTTTGTATCTCCAAGGCGAGTTCATTGTCTAACCTGTCTATTTCCACCACCCATAGACTCTCTAAAAAGTATCAACAACTACTACTCCTTTTCATCGATTCTAAACACAGAATATTATATCATATGTTTATTATTTTGCAAATCTTTTCTTAAATTTTAGGAAAATGATACATAACAATAGCTCCAGCAATCGCAACATTTAAAGATTCAATCGCTTGAATAGGAATATATAAGTGAGCATCACATGCATCTAAAACAGCTTGAGAAACACCTTGTCCTTCATTACCTAACACAAAAGCCATTTTGTCTTGTGGCTGATAGTGATGAATAGGTTGTGCCTGATGTAATGATGTTCCATAAACTCTGACATCATTTTGTTGGAGTGACGTGATAGCTTCTATCAAATCCATTTGACAGATGGACATTTGAAAAAGTGCTCCCTGTGTTGCACGAATGACTTTATCATTATATAAATCCACACTATTATAGGACATGATAATTTGATCATAGCCCAGTGCTAATGCTGTTCTGATAATCGTTCCTAAATTACCAGGATCTTGAATATTATCCAATAACAGATAACGCTGATTATTGGTATTGAAAAGACGATGATGTGGTTTATGACAGATGGCCATAATAGGTTGTGGTGTCTTTGTAAAAGCGAGCTTTTCCATGACATTGGAAGATACATAAATCGTTGGTTCTTCAAATGTTTCATGCAGCGTTGTAATAATTGTTTCAATACAATTGGCTTTTTTAGCTTCTTCAACCAAATGATACCCTTCAATTAAAAATTGATCTTCTAAATCACGGTATTTCTTTTGTTTCAATTTCATGATTTTTTTTATTGTTTCATTTTGTATAGATGTAATCATGTATGCTTCTCCTTTAAACGTTTTTGAATTTCCTTATAACAAGGCATTCTTTGAGCAATTTCGAGATAAAACAAAGCAGAGTGATTAGGCTGTAAAAAGTGTACGAGTTCATGAAGAATGACATAATCAATAAGTTCTTTTTCCAAATGAATAAGTCCTAAATGAAAAGAAACACGATGATCACGATAATAACAGCTTCCCCATCGACTCTTATATTTTTTAATCTCAATCAAAGGCATATCTAAATCAAAATCATAAGCTAAATAAGCAATGATTTTCTCTTCAATGTAATCATGTAATATTTGACGACACATTTTTTCAATACATGTTTGTATATCACGATGATAAACATAAATATCCTGATGATGAAATTGACATTTTTTTATTCCTATATCACGTAAAACAATACGATATCGCTGATTAAAAATCAAGACATATCCATGATCACAATATTGAGCATAAGGCTGATAAGCATTGATTTGTTTCAGTAAGCGTTTTTGATAAGTCTGTATTGTTTTTTCAATATATTCTAATGGTGTTCCATAAGGTGCACTGACAAATAACATTCCATCTTTAACACGCATACGTATATTTTTCATATACTTATATGTTAACTGATATGTTATAGTTTCACCATTTAATAAGATTTGATACTCTTTCATAAAACTCCCTGTATAAATCAAAATATTTATCCCATATTATATAAGAAAGGACTGATAAAATGCGTGAAGCACTTTTAATGAATCTCAAAGGATTTTCTCCAGCACAACTCCAAGAAACAATTGATGAAGGTATTGCTTCTCAAGAAGAAACAATTCTTGTTGGTTTAGGTGTTCTTTTTGAAGAATACTATAATTCTTTGGATCAGACTTCTAAACAACATTTTTTACAAAGCCTGAGTGCTCTTTTATAGACCATTTGATGGTCTTTTTTTATGAATATATAATTGTTTCACTTGTCTTAATGCAATAAACAGACATAAGAAAATAAAATTCCATTGAAATAAATCCAACATTGGAACAAAGAACAAAATAATCGCAATCAAGCATAAAACAAGAATAAATTTATATGTCAGAATATTTTCATAAGTATCAAATATGATTTTTGATATTTCAAAAATCATATAATCTAATAACCATAACAATAAAAAATATAATGTTGTATAAATATTGACTAAAAATAATCGTTGAATAGCTTCAAGAAATGAACATTCATAATATGATATCAATGATATCATAAAAGATACAAAAGCAATAACTAAAGTAGATAAAGCATTTCTCAACATATATAATGTCATTTTATCTTTTTTTCCTGGTGCCATAGTTATTCTCCTTTTTGAATAGGACTTAAAGGTAATGTAAAAGTATAAGGATGCAAATCATCTTCACTTTTCATTAATGTTATTACACAACATAACTGCATATCAAATAATGATCCTTGACCATCATAATATCCAATTTCTTCCATCTGATCATTTAAAAAATCTTCTGTTTTTCCTTTTAAATAAACAAATCTTTCATAATCATTAATATTCACTTCATGATTCTCTTCATGAGAATACATATAATTAATAATCATATAAGGATATTCTTTAGCAAGATCCTGATCTTTACTTGAAAAAACTCCTGTTTTTAACCAATTTTCAGTCACATATACATTGGTTAATGTATAATCTTTATTTGCTGAAGTATATGTCAACATATCTTGATTTTTTAATTCTATTGTCTGATCATAAGTTGTTTTGTTTTGACGATTGACTGATATTTGCAGTTTTGCATTTTGAATGTCTTCTTCTAAAAAAGCGTCTTCACTTTCTTGTTCATCTAATGTCACGACCTGATCATCATTTTGAATCTTCATTTTCTGAGATAACTGATGTTCCCGGGATAAAATTAAAGTCAATGTCACTTCATCATTCTTTTTAAAAACTTGCGATTTTAAAGGCGTAATGCGTGCATGACCATATCCCTGTGTTTGACCATCCTGATAAAATTGATATCCATCAACAACAAATTCATCATTTTCACCACGCAAACAATACTGATAATCTAATCTTTCTACATATGTATGAAACATAAAATTAGGATACCAGAAAAACAGTGTTGCAATTAAAAGAGCGAGTAAAATTAATGATAAAGTAAGTTGTTTTTTGACTTCATTATTCATATCATCACCAACACCCATTATATATTCTTTATAAAAAAAAGGAAAGACCTTTTCGCTTTCCTTATGAAGAACCTAAAGTGACATTGACTGAAGATGTCGAACCATTACGATTAATTGTTAATTTTATCGTATCACCAGGATTTTTAGAATAAAGTTCCGTCAAGAAATCCTTATATGATTCAATATCTTTACCTTCAATTTGTGTAATGACATCTCCTACTTGAATACCTGCTTGACTCGCTGGTGATTGACTTTGTACATCAGCAACATAGATTCCTTTATTTAAATTTGTTTGAATACGATACATATAAAGTTCATATGAAGAATAACTATCTAACGATACAGCTGAAATCCCAATAGTTGGACGATTCACTTTACCTGTTTCAATAATTTCTTCAACTAATTTAACAGCATCATTAATTGGAATAGCAAAGCCCATACCTTCAACTTCTTCAGAAAGTAATTTCATAGATGTAATACCAACCAATTCTCCAGCAGCATTGACTAATGCTCCACCACTATTTCCTGGATTAATCGCTGCATCAGTCTGAATAACATTCATATCCCAGTCTTCTCTACCATCATCATTCAAATCAACAGATACTGTTCTTGATGGAGCAGATACAATCCCTTGAGTAACTGTTCCCGCATATTCTATACCTAATGGACTTCCCACAGCAAGAACAGGTTCTCCTGCTTCTAATAAATCAGAATCTCCAACCTTATAGGCTGATACATCAAAATTAACTGTCATTTTCAAAACAGCAATATCACCATACTCATCACTACCTAAACATTCAGCTCTCACTGATTCACCATTAGAATAGATGACTTCAATAGATTGAGCATTTTCAATAACATGGTGATTTGTAATGACATAAACTGTTTTTCCATCTACTTTGTAGATGACACCACTACCACTACCAGCAAGTTGGTTATTTTGATAAACCGCAACACCAACAGCGGATTCCTTGGCACTTTCAATAACATCTGTTAAATCAGATTGCACATCATAATTAACTGTTTGAACAGTCGCATTAGATGAAGAAGCAGAATGACCACTTCCCTGATCCCCTAAGACTTTATACATCAAAAATCCATTACATCCTAGTGATACAATCAATAATAACACAACAAAGATTTTAAATAGCTTATTTTTATTCATATGTTTCATCATATATCTTTCCTTTCCATCATCAGATGATTTCTTTTTATATTTTTAATATAATATATAAATACCTTAACATTATTTTAAAAATGTGTGAAAATGTCAAAATAATGTCTATTCAAGGAGTTTCTTGATTTCTTCCATATGTTCTAAAGCTAATTGATAGCCATATTGATAAATACGATCAATCTTCTGTAAATCTTTTTCAAAAGAATCAATTTGAAGTTCTTCACTTGGTCTTAAAATAATCGCCTGTCCCTGTTGTTCTAACTGTTCACAATATGCCAATGTTTCATTATATAAAAGATGTCTTGTTAATAAGGGTTGTACTAATTGAGGATATTTTTTCTTTAATAAACGACTCGCAACAACATTAGCCTTTGATAGTGTTTTTTGATATCCTTTAGGTCGCGTTAGGACAATCAATAGTTTCTGATGTCCATCCTCCATAGCTTTTTTAACTGGAATAGGATCACAGATTCCTCCATCATAATATTTCTTACCATTTAAAGAAATAACTGGAAAAGCAAAAGGAATGGCACAAGTTGCTTTCAACATTGTACATTTTTCATCTAATTGTTTTCCATCCAAATATTCACATTGACCTGTTTCCACATTGGTCACACCAACTTTCACTTGAGCTGGATTATTTAAAAATGTATCCCAATCAAAAGGATAGATTTCGTTAGGAATCGTTTCATAAGCATACTTTAATCCAAATAAACTACGATCATGTAAATAATTACGAAGTCCCACATATCTTTTATCATGACGATGATTCATTAAAATATCATAATTACGTTTTGGCTGCTTAGACACATAAGAAAAACCATCTGTAATACCTGCTGATACTCCAATAACATAAGGAAAATCAACACCATAATCATTCAATGCATCCATCACACCACTAGAAAAAATAGGACGAAAAGTTCCTCCTTCTAATACAAGAGCACCCATTAGCGTTTATCCTCCACCATAGACATATACATGTCTTCGTCAAATTCCTTTAAGAAAGCAACCAGCATATCAACAGTCGCTTCAAAATCATCAAGATGAATCATCGTATAATGAGAGTGCATATAACGTGTCGGGATAGAAATAGTTAAATTCATGACACCCTGTCCCACTTTACTTAACTCTCCTGAATCTGTTCCACCTGCCAAATCCATATCAAGCTGATAAGCAATATGGTGATTTCGACAAATATTTTCTAATTGTTTTAATAAACCAGTATGACCAATCACACTGCCGTCCATCACACATAATGCGACACCATTTCCCAATCTGACATCGCCCTGTTCCCCGCCAGGAAGATCATACGAAAAAGTCACATCAATGGCTAAAGCCAAATCCGGTTGAACCATTTGTGCCACTGTTTTAGCACCACGTAATCCCACTTCCTCCTGTACTGTTCCTGCTACATAAAGAGTGGGATAAATCTTTTCATGATGCAAACGTTTCATAACTTCTACCATGACTGCGACTCCAATGCGATCATCCCATGCTTTGGAAAGTACACATTTTTCATTTTGCATCATAATAAAATCAGATACAGGCGTTACAGGATCACCTTTACCAATTCCCATATCTAAAACATCCTGTTTAGAAAAAGCCCCTACATCCAAATATAAGTCATCTACAGTAAGCACCTTTTCTTTAGGTGTCTGTTGTTTAAGAGCCATGACACCTTTTATGTTTAGACCATCACGTGTTTCAATATTCATTAAAGATGATGGTAAATGACGTGGATTCCAGCCTCCTACAGGCTGAACCTGTATAAATCCATGTTCATCTATATTTTTAACTAAAAATCCTATTTCATCAACATGAGCTGTTAATAAAACCTTAAATGGGCTCTCTCCATTTTGAATCGCTATTAAACTTCCTAACCCATCATATTGTATTTCATCTGCATATTCTTCTAAATATGTTTTCATTAATCTTGTTATATGTTTTTCATAGCCAGAAATACCATTGGCTAAACTGAACTGTTTCAACATTTCTAAATCAGCCATTTTTTCAACCTCCTGTTTTCTATTATACCTTATTTTTATATCATCACAAGAGTCCTAAAAATTATTCCCATTTTTTCTCCAAAAAAACAAAAAGAGGGAAAATCCCTCTTTATTTTGCTAAAGCTTTTTTTGCTGTATCTACAATAGCAGTAAATCCTTGAGGATCTGCAATTGCGATTTCAGATAACATTTTTCTGTTAATTTCTACATTAGCTAATTTTAAACCATGCATTAATTTTGAATAAGAAATATCATTCATTCTTGCAGCTGCATTAATACGTGCAATCCATAATTTTCTCATTTCACGTTTTAAATTTCTTCTATCTCTATATGCATATTCTAAAGAGTTCATGACTTGTTCATGAGCTGTTTTATATAACGCATGTTTAGAACCAAAATATCCTTTGGCTAATTTTAAGACTTTCTTTCTTCTACGTCTAGTTGTATATCCACCTTTAACTCTTGCCATTTTTTATCCTCCTATTCATTACCCTTGTAATCTAGATTTAATACGTTTCATATCTGAAGGGTGTACTAAAGTTGCTTTTGCTAAATGTTTCTTTTGTTTATGAGTCTTGTTATGAGATAAATGTGAAACATACGCATGTCCACGTTTATATTTTCCTGAACCAGTTCTTTTTAAACGTTTTTTAAGTCCACTATGAGATTTCATTTTTGGCATAATAATATCCTCCTGTTATTTTTTCTTTGGTGCTAATATAGCAGTTAATGTTCGTCCTTCTAATTTGGCAGGTTTTTCAATCACACAATAATCTGCACATTCAGCGACGAAATCATCTAGTATTTTTTGACCAATATCAATATGAGCGAGCTGTCTACCTCTAAAGCGAACCGCAATTTTAACTTTATCACCAGCTTCTAGCCATTTCAATGTTCTTTTTAATTTGACATTTTTGTCATGAACATCAATCGTTGGTGATAATTGCGTTTCTTTTAAAGAAACAGTTTTAGAATTCTTCTTCATTTCTTTTTGTTTCTTTTGTTGTTCAAAACGATATTTTCCATAATCCATAATACGACATACTGGTGTTTTGGCTTTTGGTGCAACACACACTAAGTCTAAATCTTCATCATATGCTGTGTTAATAGCCTGATTACGTGACATGACACCTAACTGGTCTCCATTTTGATCAATCACTAGAACTTCTTTGAAACGAATCTTTTCATTCACTAAATCGTCATTTGATTGATTGTTATACTTGCTAATAATAGCCACCTCCTATAAATTGTGTAGTTTAAACAAAAAGTGAGCACATAAAGCACCCACACATTGACATTAAGATATTCATCTTAGTGACATAAGCCTAGCATCATAAACACTCAGGCGAGAAGTAGGCACTTCTTCTTTCCACTACTTTTCATTTACTGTCATATCATAATAGATTTTTGATGATATGTCAATCTTTTTCTTAATAATATTGTTGAGTTTATCGTTTTTTGAATAGTTTTTCAAAACTTTGTGGTGTTGGTGATACAAAACGCATCTCCTTTTTAGTCAAAGGATGAATAAACATAAATTCATGCGCATGCAATCCCAGTCTTTTTAAAGGATTTGAAGTAGAATGATATTTGTCATCACCCACAATAGGATGATGTAATGAAGAAAGGTGGACACGTATCTGATTTTTACGTCCTGTATCCAAATAAACTTCCAGCATACTCCATTTTGGACAAGAGCGAATCACACGATAATGTGTAATGGCTCTTTTTCCATTTTGTTTGCTTGTTATATAAACATTTTGAGTTTTCGATTCTGCCAGATAATTATCTATAGTTCCTGATGGTTTTGACATTTTTCCTTCCACAATCGCAATATAACCTCTTGTTTTAACATATTGATTCCAATGATGAGTTAAAATATCATATAGCTTTTTTGATTTGACAAACATCAAAATCCCAGAAGTATATTGATCTAAGCGATGAACCAAAAAGATATTTTCATTTTTTGATGTTAAATACTTTTTCACAATAGCATAGGCCGTCTTTTGACTTTCTTTGGCTGTCGCTTCACTTAATAAACCACATGGTTTATCAATAACAATCAATTCTTTATCTTCATAAAGAATAGGAAAAGGCAAAGCATCTTTCTTTTTTTCGATAGAAACAATTTGCCCCTTCTTTAAAGGATATGCATAATGCGTCTGAATATGTCCATCTACATAAATACATTGAAATTTGAGAAGATTTTTTAGTTCAGAACGTTTCTTAGATGTTTGTTCTAATAAAAATGGTAGTAATGTCGTTGACGTTTCGACTTTATATTCCATGAATCATTTCCTCCATATGATCATAAACACAGTTTCTTAAATTCTCTTTGCCTTTTTGAAGAGCTTGTGATAGTGGCATAGATGATGGTGTTATGCTCCAGACATTTTGAAAACCTAACGTCTTTAATACATCCAAGTCTTCCACACGACCACAAAAAGCATAAACATTTTTATAATATTTTTGAGCCAGCTGTAAAACACCATATGGTGTTTTTCCATATTGTGTCTGATAATCCATCTTGCCTTCACCTACAATCACACAATCACATGAGGCAATAGCTGATTCTAAACCGACCATTTCACTAACAATATCAAAACCACGTTTTAAATGTCCCTGACACAACAACAATGCATAACCAAGTCCTCCTGCTGCTCCTGCTCCTGGTTCGTTATGAAATGACACACCTAACTGCTTTTCAATAAGATGACTATAATGTTTCATGGCCTGATCAATTTTTTGACAATCATGAGGAGCTAATCCTTTTTGTGGACCATAAACATATGTTGCACCCTGTTGTCCACATAAAGGATTGGAAACATCACAAACACCTATGATTTCAATATCTTTGAGTCGTTTTTGGAAATGACTCCAATCCATAGAAACAATCTCTTCAAGTCCAGCCATTGTCAATGGGACCGTGAGATGCTGGTCATTGAAAAAAGATACACCTAAAGCCGCTAACATACCAATGCCTCCATCATTTGTTGCACTGCCTCCTAAACAAATCATGATACGTGATATAGGAAACTCTAGAGCCTTTAAAATCAATTCTCCTAATCCATATGTTGTGGTCAAATATGGGTTTTTATCTTTTTCATCTAAAAGTTCTAATCCGCAAACCTGAGCACATTCTATAATAGCCAAATCTCCAACAATTCCTAATGGCGCTTTTCGCTTTTTAAAACAAACACCTGTCACTTCATATTCGTAAATACGTCCATTCATAGAATGAATCAATGTTTCTAGCGTTCCTTCTCCACCATCTGCCAGTGGTAGACATTGTGTGACAATCGCATCATCATAATCTTGAATAGCCTGTTTGATTTGCATACTGGCTTCTAAAGCACTCATACTTTCCTTAAAAGAATCAGGCGCAATCACAATCTTCATTTCTCCACCTCCAAAAAAAGAGTAGACTATTCTACTCTATAAAATACATGTTGAATTTCTCATTACAAAAGCTTTTAATAAAATTTCAATCAAGACAATAATCCATAAAGGAATAGCTGTCCAGCTTAATGCGACAATTAACATTGCTATCTTAACAACAACAGTTAAAATATTATTCATAACTGCAATTGTACGCATATGACGTGCAATAACAAAAGTTTCATAAACTCTATTTAAATTGGCATCAATCAATACAATATCACTATTTTCTACAACTTTTGGATCAGCAAGTCCACCACGAGAAATACCGACATAACTTTTCTGTAAAAGTTCAATATCCTTAAAAGTATCACCAATATATACAACTGGTCCCGTTAAAGAATCCATTTTTTCCATTTTTTCTTCATTTGTCAGATTGTTATAAATCATATATTGATCATCTTCTAATGCCACTGGACCATCATTATAAATAACTAATGTTCTTCCCATATGAGATAGCTTTTTAAACAGATTTAATTCCTCATTTGTGACCTCTACCCCATCAAAACGGTCATAAACAATAGTCTGAGCTGCATTCACTGAATCTAGCCCCATTGATGATTCAACAATAATTCCATTTTGAAATGCTTTCGCAAATCCTGCCAACATCCCTAAAGATGTTGCCTGATCACTTGATAAAGCACCAGATATAACAAGGAAGATGGCTCCAACATGAATATATGCTCCATAATCTTCAAAATTAACAAGCGGTAAAACAATACCTAAAAGAAGTCCTAGAATAGTCATAACAGGTGTATAAAATTGTGCTAAACGTTTTGTATATTTTTCTACTTTTGATTCATAGACTGGTGCTACACTGGCAATATTCATTAAATTCATGTAGTTAGAACTTTCATAAGTTTCATCAACCTGCACATAAATAGGCATATCACCAACATTGACATCACCACTACGTACATGACTTCCTTCTTTCACAACAACAGGTTCATAGGTACTGGTATTAGAATAAGTGCTCATTGCTGAAACACCTTTATGAATAGTCCCTGGAATAGAAACAGTTTCTCCTGGTTTAACCTCCAGAATATCACCAATTTCTACATCATATAAAGAAACTTTTTCTTCTGTATCATCTTTCCATTTGATTCCTGTTTCAGGCATTTCCACAGCGTTATCAATTTTAAGTAAAGAACGTTCTAGAACTTTATTTAAAAATGGTGTCGACAGTTCATAAAGAATCAAAGCAAAACATGTTTCAATGTAAGCTCCTGAAACAATTCCAAAAACCATCGCTATAAATATGATAAGAGATTCACTCAAAAACTTCTTAGATAAAATATCTCCCCAAGCTTTTTTTAATAAAGGTGTTCCTAATAAAATGACTGTCACCAACCATAAAACAGGTGTCATCCATGTATGATCTTTAGATGTTACCAAAGCCAAAGCAATTACAACCAATAATATTCCCACACGAATATATGTATGTAAATATTTTTCATTAAAGACATCCTGTGAACGAATAGGACGATGATGTTCAATGATTTCCACAGAAGGATTGATCTTAAACAATTCTTTTCTTAATAAACTTAAAACATCACGTTGATGAGATGTCAGTAATAACAGCTTGTTTTGTGCATCATAACGTACATTTTGATATCTATGATCTTTTTCTATTCTTTCAACCAAAACATAAATATCATCTTCTGTAATCATATTTTTAAACATGAAATAATATTGACGATCTTTCTTTTTCGCAAAATCATATTCACGTTTTTTACCATCAATGACCTCTTTGACAACCAGATCTTTATTTATACTTTGAATAAGACTTAATAAAGCATCAATATCAAGACAATGAAAAACAATACTATCTTTATTAACCTTAATATGCGAAACTTGTTCTTTTTCATTTAATTTCAAACTTAAATGATTCAATTCTTCAACCGATTGAATATGAGAGATTTCAAAAGTCTTTTTTGTCAATACAATCACCCTTTCTACGACATCATAACATATTTTTTATAAAAAACAAAGAAACATCATGATTTCTCATAAGATTGAGCATGTTTTACTAATTGAAAATACTCTTTAAATTCAGCTTCACTGCAACTTAAAGAAAACTCTTCTCCATAAATTTTATAAAAAGAAACTTCCATGTCACCTGTACGAATCATACATAAATAAACTTGACCTTTTTTAAAAATAATCAGTTCTTCTTTACCAATTTGCATACGCATGTCCTGAACACAGCGACAATAACAGCGTTTTCCTTCATTAGCCACAGGTGACACCTCCTTAAAGATATTCTATCACTTTTCATATGGCTAAAAAAGAAAAATGATACCCTTGTGAGTATCATTTAGTTTTGTGAAAATTCTGCTAAAACAAGATCAGGATTTTTATCTGTTGCCCAACGAACACCCCATTCATTAGAGAACAGTAATAAATATTGTCCTTTTAAATCTTGAACTTTCTTTGTATCTGATGAAAGATTCAATTTCTTAAAATCAACCTGATCATTTTTAATCCAACGAATATATTGATATGGAAGAGGGGTACTGACAATGTCAACATTGTATTCATTTTTTAAACGATATGTTAAAACCTCAAACTGTAAGA
This sequence comes from Massilimicrobiota sp. An105, assembly GCF_002161155.1. Taxonomy (NCBI): domain Bacteria; kingdom Bacillati; phylum Bacillota; class Erysipelotrichia; order Erysipelotrichales; family Erysipelotrichaceae; genus Massiliimicrobium; species Massilimicrobiota sp. An105. The sequence continues at coordinate 10,335 of NZ_NFLY01000032.1, read as the reverse complement.
CTCCAACAACTCCAACGATAATTTCTTCCATACCGCCACCAAGCTCAGTAAAAATCTGAATAGCTCCCTCTTGAGCAATCTGTTCTACACCTTTAACAAACTGTTTACGTTTCATTGTATCTTTATTTCTGATTGTTGAAAAATGTTCTGGCGCAAAAGTCGGAATACCTTCATAGGCAAATTTATTTTTAGCCGTGCATAATGTATCACCAATCGAAAAAATACCTGGATCAAAAACACCAATAATATCTCCTGAATATGCTTCTTCGATTTCTTCACGATTTTCAGCCATCAGTTGTTTAGATTGATTTAACTTAATCTTTTTATTACCCTGATAGTGGAAGACTTCCATACCTTTTGTAAACTTTCCTGAACAAACACGCATAAAGGCCATACGGTCACGATGTGCTTTATTCATATTGGCCTGAATCTTAAAGACAAAAGCACTAAAATCTTCAGAAAATGGATCTATTTCACCCATATTGCTTTGACGAGGCAATGGTGATGTTGACATTGACAAGAAATGTTTCAAGAATGGTTCAACACCAAAATTTGTAAGTGCTGAGCCAAAGCAGACAGGTGATAGTTCACCTTTGTGGACACGTTCAATATCAAACTGTGCCCCTGCCCCATCTAATAATTCAATATCATCTTGTAATTGTTGATACAAAGTTTCCCCAAGATGTTGTTTTAACTGTTCATCATGCGCATCACAAACTTCAACATCCACTTCTTTTTTACCACCCTGAACTGGAATAAAGCGAATAACTTCTTCTTTTTGACGTTCATAAACGCCTTTAAATTCTTTACCACAGCCAATTGGCCAGTTAACAGCACATGTTTCGACTCCCAATTCACGTTCAATTTCTTCCATTAATTCATAAGGATCTTTAGCTTCCCTATCCATTTTATTAATAAAAGTAAAAATAGGAATATGACGCATAGCACAAACTTTAAATAGCTTACGTGTCTGATCTTCGACCCCTTTTGAACCATCAATAACCATGACAGCACTATCTGCCGCCATTAATGTACGATACGTATCTTCTGAGAAGTCCTGATGCCCTGGTGTATCCAAAATATTAATACAAAAACCATCATAATTAAATTGTAATACAGATGATGTGACTGAAATTCCTCTTTGTTTTTCAATTTCCATCCAGTCACTGACAGCATGTTTAGATTGCTTTTTTCCTTTGACCATACCAGCTTCCTGAATAGCTCCTCCATAAAGAAGAAACTTTTCAGTTAATGTTGTCTTCCCAGCATCTGGATGCGAAATGATAGCAAAAGTTCTACGTTTTTGCACTTCTTCTTTGAATTCTGACATGATTTTCCTCCTTAACGTCTCTAAGAAATCATATTAATGAAAATCTTATCGTTTGTCAATTTTAAAATGCAAAGTTTCCATCTTTAAAAATCATAAATGTTGATCCATCTTCTAAAGTGGCTTCAATAGACAAATCTTTTGTCCCAATCATAAAATCAACATGTGTCAAAGAATCATTAATACCCTGTTGATAAAGTTCCTCTTTACTCATTTGAAGACCATCTTTGATACATTCACCAAAACCTTTACCAATAGCCAAATGACAAGATGCATTTTCATCAAATAATGTATTATAAAAAATCAGATTTAACTGGCGAATAGGTGAATCATAAGGAACGAAAGCCACTTCACCTAAATAATGACTGCCTTCATCCGTTTCAATAATGCTTTTTAAAACATCCTGCCCCACTTTAGCATGATAATCCACAATACGTCCATTTTCAAAAGTGATATTAAATTCATCAACAATATGTCCCTGATAATGTAAAGGCATAGAGCTATAAACAACGCCATTGACCTGATGGAAATCAGGTGAAGTAAAGATTTCTTCTGTTGGTATATTAGGAAAAGAATAAATCCCATCAGTTGTATAACTTCCTCCTCCAGCAAATAAATATTGAGGATTCATACCTATAGTTAAATCTGTTCCAAGACTATTAGAATAATGTAAGGATTTGATTTTCTTCTCATTTAAAATACGAACACGTCTTTCAAATGAACGACGATGTTCATTCCACGCTTCAATAGGATCTTCCTGATCACAGCGTGTCACCTTGAAAATAGCTTTCCATAAAGCATCAACCGCTTCCCCGTCACTCATTTCTGGAAAGACTTTATTTGCCCATCCAATACTTGGAGCGCCCACAATACACCAGCGATTAATCCCTAAATCTAATGCATCATAAAATGGCTGACAAGCCTGACGCACCGCTTTACTCCAAGTTTGAATTTTTAATGGATCGATATCTTTCAATGATTCAGGATCAGATGATTCAATAGAAATCAAAGCTGCATGTTGAAGCGCATATTGGTTTCTCATTTCCTGAATATAAAGTGGAACTGTTTCAAAATGTTTTTGATCACAATGTTCATATCTTAAACGTGTTACTTCTTCATCACGATAATTGACAATCACATCCTTTGCACCCACTTCATAAGCTTTTTTTGTTAATAAACGGACAAGCTGATAACTGTCAATAGACGCTTCAATGAATAAGTCCTGTCCTTTTTGTAAATTCACACCTTGTTTAATAATAAGTTCAGCATATTTTTCTAACATGATTATCCACCTTTCTATCTAATCAAATGATACCCTATTTTGTTCTATTGTCAACAAGAACTTGTGCCATAAACGACTCTATGTTATAATAAAAAAGCAAAGGAACATAGCACGTATTTTTAAAAGTATTAGTTATTCTTCAAAGCAAAGATTTATTAGTCGTTTAAAAATGAAGTACTGGTTTTTTGCGAAATCTTTTAAGGAGGTACTTCATAATGAGTACAGGTAAAGTGAAATGGTTTAAATCTGATAAGGGTTATGGTTTTATTACAATGGAAGGTCAAGACAAAGATATCTTTGTTCATTTCTCTTCTATTAACGCTGAAGGATTTAAAACTTTACAGGAAGGTCAAACTGTTGAATTTGATATCGTTGAAGGAGATAGAGGACCTCAAGCTACTAACGTAACAGTTATTGATGATTAAACCATATAAAAAACACATCTTCGGATGTGTTTTTTATATGTGTTCTAACTTGATTGTTTTGATTTTAAAAAGGAAATAATAATATTTAAAAATATATAATCCAATAATAAAAACTCTTAACCACCATAAGTCTGTCAAAAACAATGGAAAAGCAAGCATGAAACTGGCAAGACTTAAAATACAGATTTTTGTTTTTAAAGTCATTGCTCTTTTTTGAACAAATGGTTCTAAATGTCTTTGATAAGCCTTTGTAGATACAAACCAGTTATGCACACGCTTAGAGCTCCTTGCAAAACAAAAGCCAGCCAGTAAAAGAAAGGGTGTTGTTGGTAATATAGGCAATACAATCCCAATAAATCCTAGACCAAAGCTAATCATTCCTATCATCAAATAAATATAACGCATACGCTTCCTCCTAAATTTTTAAAGCATGACGTAAAGCCAATAGAGGATGATAAAAAATCATTCTCGGTCCACTATAACGCATGACTTTTTTGATTTGCTTTTGCATATTCTTTTCATAACAATGAATATGACATTGACTACAAAATGTTTTATCTTTCATCATGGGACATTTTTCAATACGCTTCAAAGCATAATTGACTAAAGTCTTTTCATCTATATCATCATGATGCAAACAATATAAATGAATCATCAAAGCCACAACTTTCATTTCTCTTTGTCGTTTCTTTTCAATATTCATTAGCTGACCCTACCTTGATCCATTTTGATTGTTTGATTGACAATCTTCATTGTCGATTCACGATGAGAAACAAGAATAATGGTTCTCTCTTTTTCATTTTGTAATGCTTTTAAAATAATCCCTTCATTTAAAACATCTAAATTACTTGTTGGTTCATCTAATAAAATACATTCTGCCTGGCTCAGAAATGCTCTTGCTAGTGAAATTCTTTGTCTTTCTCCTCCTGATAATGATGACCCCAGTTCACTGACAGGTGTCTGATAACCCTCAGGTAAGGACATAATCCAATCATGCAGACTGGCTTTTTGACAGGCTGCTTGAATCTCATCACTTGTAGCATCCAATTTTGCGATTTTAATATTATTTTCAATCGAATCATGGAATAACACAGTGTCCTGTGTCACATAAGCAAACATATGACGCATATTAGATGTATTGATATTTGTTAAAGGTGTTTGACCTATTTGGATCACACCACGAAGAGGATCATAGAAACGCATAAGTAACTTTAATAAAGTCGATTTTCCACTACCACTCTTTCCAATAATACCTGTCACTTTTCCTTTATCAAAATGAAGATGAAGATTCTGTAAAATAGGATCATCTTGTTGATAAGCAAACGTCACATCATCAACGTGGATATCATCAAATGATATATGAGGCTGTCCCGTCACTTCACAGATAGCTTCCTTTTCTTCTAAAATGGCCATGACACGACGACCACTGCTTAATGTAGAAAGTAAATTATTTGCCAGATTAGACAAGGCCATCACTGGTCCAAAACTTGAAAGCATCAGTACTACTGCTGTTATGACATGATAAACATTGACTTGATTTTGTAAATAGAAAATATACATCACGATAAACATAACGAAAGATGAGATAGATATCAGCAATTGTGAACTTACAATTTGCGTAGCTTCAATATTTTTCATCTGTCCTTGCATATCCTCAATACAATCACTACGCTCATTCATCTGTTCAAGACGTTTGTTACCAGCATGATATTGTAAAAGTGTTGATAAACCACGATAGCTTTCTAATAGGAAACTGCTCATATTACCAATTGCATCACGATTCTTTTGCCCTATCTCCTGCCCTTTGTGATTGACATAAAAGGGAATCACAATGGCCATCATCAAATAAGCAATCAAGGCAATCATCATAGCGAATATATGTATATGAGCAAAAAATTTCAATAAAATCAAAGATGTGAAAAAAGCAATCAAAACTGGTGAAATCGTATGAGCATAAAAAACTTCAAGTAACTCAATATCATTGGTAATAATAGAAATTAAGTTGCCTTTGTCTTTACCATCCAATTTGGCTGGTGCCAGACGTCTTAATGCCGTGTATACATGATCACGTATAATCGCTAGAAGTTTAAACGCAATATAGTGATTCAATGCCTGTTCACCATAATGAAGGACACCTCTTAGTATTGCCAAACATAGCAAAATACCTAAAACCCATGAAAGAGGAAAGTGTGCATACATCCCTGTTGTCTGTAAAATAGCCATCACCGCTATAACGGGAATACCAATCGCACAAAGAAAACCTAAAACACCTAACAAAACAGCTCCTAACATTGGAAGTGTTAATGGTTTGACAAGTTTTAACATTTTCCATATTAATTGTACATTATTCATGGCTATACACCTCCAATTCCTGTTGACTTTGATACATATGATGATAAATGCCTTCTTGATGCATAAGCTTTTGATGTGTTCCCTGTTCTACCAAAGCCCCTTGTTGCATCACATAAATCTCATCACAATGAACCACACTTTGTAAACGATGGGTAATGAAAATAACCGTTTTTGTTTGTATTAATGTCTCAATGACATTTAAAATATGGTTTTCACTCTCTACATCAATATTACTTGTGGCCTCATCAAAAATATAGACATCTACGTTTTTAAGTAATGCTCTGGCAAGATTCAATCGTTGTTTTTGTCCACCAGATAAATTACTTCCATTTTCTAATAAAGGCGTATCCAATCCCATTTGTTCATGGAAAAAGCCATCTAAACACACTTGCTTTAATACATCCCATAACTGTTCATCACAATACTGTGAAAACATATTTAGATTTTCTCTAACCGTTCCTTTCAATATCATAGGATCATGTGTCACATACATCACATGTTCCATAAAACTCTCATCACGAAGGTCACTACGTTGATGATCACCCATATAAAGATATCCTTCTAAACAACGATGATAGCCCATCATTAACTTAGCTATTGTACTTTTTCCTGAACCACTTTCTCCAACAATACCAATAAATTGATGTGGCTGAATATGTAAAGATACATCCTTTAAAATAGGTCTTTTGTCATCATATTGAAAAGAAACATGTTCAAGTCTGATATCAAAGGAAGTATCTAAATCATATTGACCATCTGATGATACAGGCAAATCTAAGATTTTAAAGATTTTATCACTCGCAGCAATACCATTCATCGCAATATGAAAGAAAGAGCCTAACTGTCTTAATGGAATAAAGAACTCAAAAGACATCAAAACAATAAACAATGCGCCAAACAATGATAAAGTCTGATTTTGAAAATGTGTAATCGCAAAAAAGCATCCTAATCCTGCCCCACCATAGGCAACAATATCCATAATACTGATACTATTTAATTGCATAATCAAGACACGCATTGTAATACGTCTAAAATTCTCTGCTTCCTGATTCATCTGTTGTTGTTTATAAGCATCACTTTGATAAATCTTTAATGTTGTGAGTGCCTGAAGATTTTCTAAAAAACTATCTCCTAGTGTTGTATAGCTGTTCCAATATTTAGAAAGCAGTTTTTTGGCAAACTTCTGTACGAAAATAATCGAAACAGGAATCAATGGAACACAGACAAATAAAACCAAAGCACTTTTCCAGTCTAAGAAAGCTGTCAAAACAAATAATGTGACTGGTGCTAAAACACTATAAAATAATTGTGGTAAATATAATGAAAAATAAGTTTCTAACTGATTAATACCTTCTACTGATAATTGAACCAATTCACTTGTTCTAACATGATCTTGATAATGACTTCCTAAACTTAAAACTTTTTCAAAAAGACGCTGTCTTAAAGTCTTTTTCACAAGACTTGCTCCTTTAAAAGAATAATAAGTTGCCTTTTTTAAAACATAAGCTCGTATCATCAAAGATACAATCATAACAAGTAAAATCAAAACAACTTTTTCTATGGAAAGTTGTTGATCAAACAACTGTATAAACAAAACACATATCAATAACGTCAACACAATATTCATCAATAAAGCTATCCATTGACAAAATACCTGTTTCCATATATATGATTTTGCATCTGGCATTTCTTTTAATAATCTCTTGTCAAACATGAATACTCTCCTTTTTTGTTAGTCTTATCTAACCAAAGTATCCAAATGTTAGCATAGAGTAACTTGCAAGTCAATAAAAAGTGATAGAATATCCTATCACTTGTTAAAATGAGCTATATCATATGTTTGCCATTGTTGATTTTTTTTGATCAATCCCTGATAACGATATGTTTGACAATCATATTGTAAAACATTTAAAAATTGTGTTGTGATCACAGAAGAATCTAAATATATAAAATCACCTAAACAACAGATCTGATGAAAATCAGATTGATGAGTTACTTGATGTGTACCAATATGTCCAGCAATGACTTTTTTATAAAACTGTCCTTGCGAGGCAGGATATTTCATCAAATAGGTATTGACTGTTGATACCTGTTTCCATAGTTCTGGTTGATAATCAATGACTTCAATACCAGCATGCACAAAGATCTGATGATCATTTTCATAATAATAAGGTAAATGTTTTAACCAGTTCATAACAGAAGCATGTTTTTGACATATCAGTTCACGGCATTGATGATACATATCTTCTATTATAGAGAAACGATCTTGATGATAAGCAGATGCTCGTTGATAGATGGATGTCATTTCATCTTCACCTGTAAAACTTTCTAACGTTGAAAAAGACATATCTATTTGCGTATCCAGATAAGTTTCACGATCTTCTAAAAAAGATAGTAACCATTCTTCATGGTTTCCTTGTAAAACAATCACCTGTTGAGGATATGCAATTTGAAGCTGATAAATATATTGCAGTGTCAAACATGAATTTCCATGACGATCACCATCAACATAATCACCAACTAAAATCAATTGATCACCATTTTCAAAACGAACCCATTCATCAACAACATTCTTTAATAAATCATATCTTCCATGAATATCTGAAATCGCATAAATATATGCCATGATATCCTCCTACCCTACAATATTATTCTTCTGTATATTTCGTATTAAAAATATCTTCCTGATCAAAATCTTCCTTCATTTCTTTTAATTCAGGCAATTCATCTAAGGAAGTCAATGAAAATGCATCCATAAATTCATCTGTCACTCCATATAAGATGGGTTTACCCGGTGTATCTTCTCGTCCAACTTCTTTAATTAAAGCTTTCGCAGCTAGTTTTCTAATCATCGCGTCACATCCAACACCACGTATTTCTTCAATACGTACACGTGTAACAGGTTGATTATAAGCAATGATTGCTAAAGTTTCTAATGCTGCATTAGACAATGTATTTTCACTTTGTTCAATCATTCTTTGATAATATTCATGATGTTTGGCAAGTGTGGCAAATTTATAGACACCACCAAAATTAACCAGTTCAAACCCTTTGATTGTCTTATCATTTTCAATTTGAATCAGTTCATCAACATATTGTGTCGCTTCTTTTTTACTTAATTTTAAAACAGAAGAGATTTGTTTGATTGTTAAACCTTCATCTCCTGATAAAAACAACATACCTTCTATCACACTTAATATTTCATTTTTGTCCATCAAACTCTCTCCTTTAAATAGATATCTTCAAAGTTTCCATCCTGTTCAATAACCAGTTCATTTTTATTGACTAAAACAAGAACAGATAAAAAAGTAATCACAAAGAAGATTTTTGTTGGTTCCTCAAACAAATCTTCTAACTTGACTCTTTGATTTTTATGTATACGAAAATACTGTCTAATCTGATCACTACGTTCATCAATAGAAATCTCAACACGTGCTATTTTAGATTCTAATGGTGCCAATAATGCTTTTCTTTGAAACATCTTTTGCATAGCTCTAATTAAATCATAGACTTCCAAATTATTTGGAATCATTTCTGTTGTATCAATAACATATTCATCCATAAAAGCAGGAGCTTTTGTATGAATATATTGTCTTTGTTCATATTTTTCTTTAAATTCATCTAAGACATCTTTATATTTTTTATATTCAATTAATCGTTTGATTAACTGTTCTCTTGGATCTTCTTGATAATCATCTTCCAATTCAACCTTTTGGGCTGGTAAAAGCATTTTACTTTTCATCTCAATTAACTGTGCTGCCATGACTAAATATTCTGACATTGTTTCTAATTGCTGAGCATCCATTTGATCAATATATGCAAGATATTGATCAGTAATAACTGAGACTTCCAAAGTTTCCAAATCCATTTCCTTTTCTTTAATTAAATGCAACAATAAATCTAATGGACCCTGAAAATCTTCAAGAACAACTTCATATGCCATGCTTCCACCTCCACTAACTTATGTATTATAACATAAAGTCCAATGCCATGACTATATAGATTGACTAAATATTCTTCTATGGGATTATTATTTTTTTAAGGAAAACATCTTTTGCATCATTTTCTTAACTTCATGACTAACAGTCAATTCCTTTTCTATCGGTATTCTTCCATAAACAAATTTTAAACAATTTTTTGCCTATATGCCATGACTATAAAGATCATCTAAATATTCTTCTATAAGGTTATTATTTTTTTAAGAAAAGCATCTTTTGCATAATTTTCATAACTTCATGACTAATAGTCAATTCCTTTTCTATCGGTATTCTTCCATAAATAAATTTAAAACATTTTTTGCCTATATGCCATGACTATAAAGAAGAACTAAATATTCTTCTATGAGATTGTTATTTTTTAAAGAAAACATCTTTTACATCATTTTCTTAACTTCATGACTAATAGTCAATTCCTTTTCTATCGGTATTCTTCTATTGAATATCTTTAATCCATAGATCAAATCTCTTTTATTCTTGTTTTAAAACTACTTTTCATCAAGACCAATAAACATCAAATATTCTTTCATTATAGACATGACTTCATGCTGACGAAGGAATGTTGTATATATACAATCTACACATGACTATCATCAATGACACACTTTTCTTGAAACATAAGACCATTTAAAAGATCAGCAAAACAGTCAGAATGACAAAAATAATTCTTAATATGTGTATCAAATCAATTTCTAAAATTCATCATAATAATAGCTCCTCCTATTATTTATATACGCATTTTTTTATGACACACTTTTTTATCTTTATAAAGATTATAACATAATATTTGCTTATAGCATACTTTTTGATAAAGTAAAAATCCTTTTTACAAAGGATTTCAGGCTGTTGACAAAGTGGTAGAATTTTTTATTAAATCTACCACTTCTTTTTATTTTTTATGCAAATTGATAAATTTGTACTATTTTCCTTATATGTCTTTCTTTTTTGTTCGGT
>NZ_NFLY01000031.1:0-32472 GCF_002161155.1 Massilimicrobiota sp. An105 | reverse complement strand
TAAAAAAATAAAAGAATTTAACATAAAAAAACATCGATAAAATCGACGTTTATTCGCTACTTAAAATTTTGATTTTAAATTTAGTCCAAAAAATCTAGTGATAGTCTCTAAAGACGGGTTTATTTTATATACTAAATATATATTTTATTGTTTATTTTTAAGGAATACGTAATACTTAGAGTAGAATACTCTACGAAATATATGTATGCGGGGCGATGATATTATGAAAGACGGAATCAAACAGGGTGATACGGCAATCCTGATCAGTAAACAGAATATCTTTTTAACCTTATTATTTCTAAATTTTAGCTCCTTTGATATGTATGATATCCATTTTAATTAAAAGCAATTCATTCTATATATTCATTGGATAGATGTTTTTCAGAAAATCAACAGTACGCATAGCATGAACGAATCAATAAACGAGGAGCTAACTATATAAAAATCAAGTCATTTGATGAAAAAGTTTGAAAACGTTAAATGATTTGATTATGGTAGCTCATCAATATGTAAGATCTTTGAAATGTGAATACGATTTGTGTTTTTGGGCATGACGAAAACAGCCTATGGAATAGACTTTTTTGAATACGGTTTCATTCTATTTCTATCTCAGTAACGATGCACCAAACTGCTGATTTGTCGTTACCAGATGATAGATGACTCTCAACAGCTTCCTGATGCAATGACCCTGCGCACAGCGATGACTTTTTCCCTGTGAGCGTTTAAGGTCGTAGTAATCCTTGAAGACCTTGTTGTATCTTATGACCGGTACAATAATCTGATATAACGTCTTTCTTAGATAGCTCGATCCCTGTTTGGTTATGGCACTATGCTTGGCTTCGTACTGACTTGATTCGTAGTGAAATGGGGCGACACCCGCTACCTTTATTATCTTTGAAGGCTTAGAATAGTTGAAAATATCTCCATATTCTGCTAGAATTGATGTACCAGAGAAATGCGAAATTCCTGGTACGGAGATGATAGGAGAGTTTAAGTCAGTGGAAAACTCTTCTATTTTTTTATCTATTTCTTTGAGCTGATCATTAAGCAGTTCGATATGAGCTATTAGATGTTTGATCTGCATTTCATCTGCCAACGAAGAAATGCCAACAGATGTTTTTGCACTTTCCTTTAGCTTTTCAGCAGTCAGAGAAATGCGATTGCCTCTGCCGGTAATATCAAAGCATTTGCGTAAAGTTCTGATGTCAGCCTGTGCAATGGCCTTTGCACTGCCGAACTGTTTAAGAATAGACATATAGACTTTTCCATACTTGGATTTAAAAAGTGCGTTATATTCAGGAAAAACAAGATCTATGCATTTCTGCAGACGATTGGAAAGAACATTAATCTGTTCCTTGAGGGAATGATGCAACCTAGTCAGCTGCTTCTGTTCATAAAGGTCAAATTTCTTAGATGACGTCAAACGATAAGGTTTCTTGAGTTTATTTGAGCTTAATATATCGCATATATTAAGAGTATCAAGTTTATCGTTTTTAGTGATGCCACCATCCATTCTACGATTGAGATCGGTAGTTTTAGGATTGATCAAAGCGACGCTGTAGTTCTTCTGTAAAAGAAAGCGCAATAAAGCGAAATGATAATGACCAGTATCTTCCATACCGATAAGAACGCTATCAACAGGATAGAGAGCAATCTGAGAGATAAGGAATTCAAAACCCTGAGCATTATTAGAGAAAGCGACAGGCTGAAGAATAATTTCATCAGTCAACTTGTCAACGATGCTGACGAAATGCTTGTGCTTTCCGATATCAATACCAACTAATTTCATAAAAACCATCTTTCAAATAAATTTCATGTGATGTGGTACCCACAACACTTAGACCATAAAACCTGGTTCAAAATGCGAATTCAAAGACTCATCTAACTCATCGTTATTGAGGAATAAGTGAGTGGTCCAAACCTCCTTGAAGTAGTCAAAGCCACACGGAAAAATACAAATCCACAAACACATATTTCAATTTTACATATAAACCTAAACGTCATCAACTACGTATTAATAAAGTTGATAGAAAGGAGAAGGTATATTTTAATGACTGATAAATGAGTCAATTATAATATACCAGGTAAGTATGAAACAGCAAGTAAAAACAAAGTGCAGGCAGGGGTTCATCCTGGTCATCTGCTTATGCGTATTTCTTTTCACAGACACAGCTTCCGTATTTTCTGCGTATACAAGTGGAACGACCGGCCATACAGCAGATGCTGACACACGGGGGACATATACGACTTACTTGAATGACAAAACAAGCGGCGAGCTGACTACTGAATTTTCCGGGCGTGTGTGGGCGGACAAGACGGTAACAACCGATGATCAGACCTTCAGAGGTGATGTCGGTACTGTCACTGTGCAGAATGATTCGGATTTTCTGGTGACGTATTCTGCCCTGGCGACCACACAGAGCATTACCGGAGAGGCTCAGAGTCCGGTGGATGTTGTGTTTGTAGTGGATTTTTCGGGATCGATGATCTCAAATGCAATGGAAGACAATGAAAGTCGGCTGGCTAATCTGCTGGATGCGCTGAACAGTTCGATTAAGACTCTGATGGAGGCCAATGAATATAACAGGGTGGCGGTAGTGCGTTATTCTGGATTACCAAAACAGAACACAAACAGAACAGTCACTGCTTCACAGGTATTGGTTTCGCTTGGTCATTATGATGTGAAAGATACATATTTTACATGCAGTAATGATGATGCCGTTGCATCTAGCGGCAATGTAAATGTTTTATGGGATGTAGGATCGAATTCCGACTCTCATACAATTTATACTGAGGATGCAACGAACACGCAAATGGGACTCTATACGGGGATGAATTTGCTGACTCAGTGTACAACTACTGAGTATATTGATGGAATAGAGGTTAAGAGAGTTCCTGCTGTCATTCACCTTTCTGATGGAAATCCGACGGTTTCTTCTGACAGTCAGACATGGTGGGCTCCTGGCAACAATTCAAATAACGGAAATGGTGTTGTGCGCTGGCCTTCCGCAGGAAACAGCATGAAAGCCCTCATGACTGCTTCCTATATGAAAAAAGAGATAGACGCGCATTATGGATCGCAGAACGATGAAGACTACCGCGTCAAAGTATATAACATTGGAATGGGGCTGACGGAGATTTATCAGGAAGCATCTGATTCTCCAAACGGATATCCTGCCGCAGCCCAGGCTTCAGCAGATATCACCTTGAACCCGGGAGAAGTTCTTGGAAATTCAAATTATGTGTATAGAAACGATGAGTATAGCCAAGATACTGGAGGAACTGGACACAACGCTCCATCAGTTTATCAATACAGCATTGTGGGGGATATTGAGAATGCCTGGAATTTATATACGAACAATCAGTCTTTAATGATGGAGATTTTATATAGTATTTCAGGGACGGGTAATCAGTGGAATCCACACGGAAACTTTTATGAAAATTATACTTTTACACACCCGGATAGTGGAGAGGATATCAACACCCTGAATTATGTTGATCAATACTTTGCGGCAAATAATGCCAGTGCCGTGACAGATGTGTTTGAGCAGATTGTCAGCGACATCACAATGTCCGCCCCACAGGTGCCAACACAAATTGAGTCCGGTGCTTCCATCGACCAGAGCGGCTACATTACATATACCGATGAGATCGGCGATTATATGGAGGTCAAGAATGTAAAAAACCTGATCTTCTCCGGTACGAATTTTGCAAATCCTACTAAAACTACAAGCGGAAATACCACTACCTATACCTTCAGCGGTCAGATTGACAGTCCGGTTTACGGTCAGCAGAATGCGGATGATATTGTTATTACGGTTACATCGAATACGGATAACACCGGAAAAATGACGCAGACACTTACAGTAAAGATACCTGCTTCTGCAATTCCCCTGAGAGTGAACACGGTGGAACTGGATTCATCCGGGAATGTGAAAAGTCATACGACCAATAATGCCTATCCTGTGCGTCTTTGTTATACCGTAGGAGTGCAGGATGGTGTAAAGAATGTTGACGGAACTGTGGATCTTTCAAAGATTGACGATGCGTACAAGCAGGCAAATACCGGAACGGGCGGTCTGTATTTTTACAGCAACAAATATACTGGTGATATAAAGTGGGAGGATCAGAAGACAGCGGGCAACGCATACGTTGAGTTTACACCTGCGAAAAACAACCCTTATTTCTACGTTCAGGAAAGCATTCCTTTGTATACGGATGAATCGTGTACGAATCCGGTAACGCAACAACCGACTTCTGATGACGGCAACACTTACTATTATCGGGTACAGTATTACAGCGGCAATCAAAGCGTAACCCAAACCCGCTCGGTTACCGGAATCAAGGGGGCGACCGAACAAATAAATGGTCAGTATTGCGTGAAAGCAGGCGAAATGAATGCGCCTCGGGTTGATTCCAAACAGGCAGAAAAGTCAACCAATAATACTGCTACTGCGCAGCTTTACTATTACGCACATATGAACGGTGAAAACGCACAAATACATCTGGGCAATAACGGACGTCTTGCGGTAAAAACGGCTTCACTTGCCGTAGAAAAGGACATTGAAGTTCCAGAAGGAATTGACGCTGGACAATTTGCAAATCAGGAATTCTCTTTTACAGTGACGCTGACGTATAGTGATAGTAATAGTACCCCGGTTTCGGGGACATTTACCACAAGGCATGTATTTGATGATGGAAATGGATCTGAAGCATCTGTAGAAAACGGAATAGCTTCATTGAATTTCACTAAAGGCATTGCCACTTTTGACCTCAAACCTGGTGAGAAACTCTATATCGACGGACTCGTCAATGGATGGAGCTATACGGTAAGCGAGACAGATGATCCGGTCGACGGCTTTGATCAGACTACGCCTGAAGACGGAAACGCCTCAGGTACACTCGGAGATGCAACGACAACAGCTTCGTTTGTCAATACATATTATCCCGGCTCCATTGCCGTGACCAAGCGGGACGGCGCGGGAGATCCGCTGAAAGGCGCAGTGTTCCAGCTCTATAAGGATGATGGAACAGGCGGCAAAACGGAAGTCGGAAGTCGTCCGGTTCCCACAGAGCCGAGAATACGGCAGACGATAGAGAAGGGAGATTCTGGATTTGACCTTGAGCATATGATTTTTACGGATACGGCTGGCAAGAGTTATCCGGTCCATACTGACGGATCCGGTACGCAGAGCTACTTCTACTACCGCAGCCTGACTGCTGAAGAAGAGGTGGAATATAAGCAGGGTACCCTTACGGATTATGAGAAAGTTGCAGAGTTCACAAATCTTCTTGTCAATGGAACGTACTATCTCAAGGAAACTACGGTGCCAGACGGGTATAATGCGCCTCAAACTGATGATGACGAATATCTGATCGTGGGAGAGAATGAGCAGACGAAAATTACAGTACCGACCAAAGATGGCGGAAATTCAGTATATCACCTGCTGTTTACGGTGACAAACCATAAAAAAATGATCCTGCCGACTACCGGTCTTTCCGGTATCGGATGGTATTTGGCAGCAGGAGTAGTGCTTCTGACAGCCGCAGTCATCCTGTGGAAGGTAAAAAAGCAAAGAGCATGACTGTAAATGCAGGCGCGCGGCGCCGCAGACGCAGAAGGCGGTAAATCAATGATATAAAAGCGTATCCATGTTTTTATATAAATCAGGTCTTATGAAAAAGAAGAAAAGGAAGGGGGAAACCTTATGAAAAAAAATAACAGATTCTTATCTCGGCTCACAGGAACGTTGGCTGCACTGACGCTTGTGGTCGGACTGGTGCCTGCAACAGTGCTTGCTGCGGATGGAGAAGCGAGTATCACGATTACAGAGCCTGCATGGTCAGATAGCAGTAAAGACTGGGCAGGTACACAGGCAAACGCGTATCTGGTGCTGGACCAGGTAAATGACACGGAGACAGATCCTGCTAAGAAACTTTATTCCGTAACTACCAACTTCGATACATTTTTTAACATCGATACGGATGCCGGAAACGGTTCAATCGATGAAGTATTTGGAACTGCCGGAACTGTGTATCTGCAGTTTGACGGCACTGATCTTTCTGCCGGTACGACCCAGCCAGCTTCCGGTGATTACATCACCTTCTCCGGTGATAACGCCAAGGCGCTTGACAAGACCTACGGCGAGGCTGACCTGGTGAGCCGTATCGTTGGAGATAACGGTGAAGGTGGAAGCAATGCGGGTGTGTTCTATTCCTGGATTGAGAAGTATATTGAGAGGTATAACATAACTACACTTCATACAGCCACCGCTGATGCAAGTGTTGGATCACAGGGATTTGTAACTATCACTAACCTTGAAGAGGGCTACTATGCCGTCGACTTCAAGAACGTGCCCAGTGGCTTAAGCCTCAAGCAGGGTGTGATGATCGCCACGACAGGTAATACACCGGCCGTGATGAACCTTAAGGCTGAGAATCTGCCTTTTGAGAAGAAGATAAGCGAGAAGGATGTAGGCCAATGGTTTGATGAGCTTACTGCCGAGACAGGGGATGTGCTTGACTATCAGCTGACAGCGCAGGTTCCCACGCTGACCGACTATGACAATCTCACCGAGTTTACTATGAGTGATACGCTGAAAAAGCAGGAGTTTGATTCTGCCAGCGTTGAAATTGCTATCAATGGTGCCTCTATTACACGGGGAACGGGTGCTGACAGTAATAAGTTTTATATTGGACAGACTCTCCTTGCGAAACTGAATCCGGTCGGCTATACCAATAAGGAGAGTTCCTTCACCCTCACTTTTGAACCATCTGCTCTCGAGGCATATGAGGGCGAGACAGTCACTGTTACCTACAGTTCAAGGCTTACCACTGACGCGGTGAAGGTAAATGTCAATAACGCCGAACTGGTATGGAGCAATAACGGATCTGACAGCAGCCTGACTGATTCCACCAAGGTGTATACCTACGGCATCGAGCTGACAAAGACCTTCAGTGACGCTACTGTTTCAGCTGATGAGATTGGTAAGGTGACATTCCAGCTGTACAGGGTAAATGGGCAGGATGAGGAGCTCCTCTATTTTACCGGCTCTGCCGGAAGTTACATCCTTGTGTCCGATTCCGCTGGAACTGGCGGCAATGTGACAGACCTCAAGCTTGATACGAACAGCAGAAAGCTGACGGTTGTGGGTCTGGATGATGATGAGACCTACATCCTGAAGGAGACTAATACTGCAGACGGCTATAACAAGATTGACGAGGACGTCACCATCGATCTTGAAGCACAGCTTGACCCGAACGCAATGCTGCTCGACGAGGATAAGACAAGCGTCAAACTGGGAGATACTTCTCTTAATGTGGGCTTTGTAAACAACGAGAGTTCCACAGAGACGGCAATAGCAAGCGTTGCTTTCGAGCTGTACAACCAGAAAGGCTTCAGCCTGCCGAAGACCGGAGACGCAGGCACATGGGCGCTGACGGTGAACGGGATTCTTTTGATTGCTTCAGGCGTTGTGCTTATTGTGGTTTCCAGAAGAAAAAAATCTTCTAAATAACGAGAATACAAGTTATTTGCGCAGGAATGGGCGGAGTATTCCGCCCATCCTTCTTTTCTGGTCAGTCAGTGTAGAAACGGAGGGCAAAGTAAGTGAAACAAAAGATATTGACGATATTGGCAATCCTGGTCTTTCTGGCTGGAATCTCTCTTTTGGCTTACCCGGCCATCAGCAACCTTCTCTATGAAAAGGAGCAGGAAGAACTGATGGAGCATTATGGCAGCATCGTCGTGGAAAACCTGACGACAGATGAACGGGCGGCAGAACTGCAGGAGTGCAGGGAATACAACCGTGGACTTCTGCAGGGAGGCGTCCTGCTTACAGATCCCTTTGACATGAGCCAGCTGGATCCCTCCGCCATGCCCTATGCAGGACTGCTGAACGTGGACCAAGAAGGGGGAATGGCCTATCTGCGGATTCCAGCTATCGATGTGGAGCTAATGATCTATCACGGAACGGAAGAGGAAGTCCTGCAAAAAGGTGTGGGACATCTGCAGGGGAGCTCTCTCCCCGTAGGAGGGACAGGAACACACTGCGTCCTTTCGGCTCATACAGGACTCAATGATAAAAAGCTGTTCACAGACCTGGATCAGTTGGAAAATGGCGACATTTTTTATATCCATGTGTTGGGTGAGATCCTTGCATATCAGGTGGACCAGATCCGGGTCGTTCTCCCGGAGGAGACGGAAGATCTGAAGATCAATGCCCGGGAAGATTATGTCACGCTGGTGACATGCACGCCGTATGGGATCAATACACACCGTCTGCTGGTTCGGGGAACCCGCGTGCCCTATGAGGAGGAAAGAGAGCAGTCAGACGGGGCACTGAGAAAGGGAAGCTGGCTGGAACAGTATCGACTGGCGGCTTTTGCTGGCCTCTCTGTGGTGCTGGCTGCAGCGGCTGGCGATTTCCTGTGGAGGCGAGTAAGAAAGAAGGGATAGCATGGCAAAAAAGTGGATCTGATCGGAATGAGATACGGAAAACTGACAGTTGTGGAGCGGACAGATCAGAGAGAACACGGCTACTGTCTCTGGCGGTGCCGCTGTGATTGCGGCGGAGAGATACTGGTCAGTACGAAGAGGCTGAAAAACGGGACTGTCACCGACTGTGGCTGTATCCCTGCGGATTCCGCCCGCAGAGGCCGTACTGCGGAGGATCTGACAGGGAGACGTTTTGGAAAGCTTACAGTGATCAGACGTATTAAAAATAAGTACAACAGGACTTGCTGGCTGTGTCAGTGCGACTGCGGAAACCAATGTGAGGTGACAGCGCATATGCTGAAATCGGGAAAGGTAAAAAGCTGTGGTTGTCTGCGGGGAGGCAAGATTTATGATATCACAGGACTTCGATTCGGCAGATTAACTGCTATAGAACCTACAGAAAGAAGAGACAGAAAAGGCTCTGTATACTGGCGGTGCCACTGCGACTGTGGAAATGAAACAGAAGCAACGTAGGATAGCCTAATGTATAGAAATGTAAGAAGTTGCGGATGCCTGAAACAGGAAATTCAGAGACAAATTCCGGATCGTCTTCATCGGTTCGATGGAACCTGTGTGGAATTTCTCGATAAACGAAAATACAGGATCGATAATACCAGCGGTTTTCGAGGCGTGTTCAGGAGTAAAAATGGCCGTTTCTACGTGTCTATCGGCTTTAAAAATCAGAGGTTCTATCTGGGGACTTATCAAAACTATGAGGACGCCGTCGACATCCGGCTGAAGGCGGAGGAGCAGATCCACCATGCGTTTGTGGAAGCCTACCATATATGGAAAGAGCAGTGTATGTCTTCTCAGGAAGAAATTCCCTTTATTTTTGACGTGGAAAAAGTAGATGGAGAATTTAAGATTACAACAAATATAAATATGCAGAAATTTCCGATATAATTCGTCTGAAGCTGACGCGTGAAAACAATGCCTTGTCAGGGAAACAGCTACCTGCTGCAGAGGCTTTTTGTCCCTTAAATGCTTCATTTTTCCCTAAAAGTAATCATAATAAAAAATCTTCCCTTTATTGTCCACTGTGTATTGTTAGAGTCTACCGGTTGTTCTGGGTTTACAGTGGCTGATAGCAATTGACCAGAAACGATTTGAACTGTAGTAAAAGACCTTTTATTGCGAGTCTTGTGTGAACTGAACATGATTTGGATTGACAGTGGTCAGGAGACCTCCTAAGAAAGTGTTATAACATATACTTCGGAGGACAAAGGAAAAGGTAGCAAGTAAAATTAAATATAGATTTTCCAAATGTCGCTATAGCTCAGTTGGATAGAGCGACTGCCTCCTAAGGGCGTGTTGGAGCAATCGCCTAACTTGCTTTTTCTAGCTGAGTTTTATAGATAAAATTGAATAATGTCCCAGTACCTCAGTAGGATAGAGGGTCCGCCTCCTAAGCGGAACGTCGCAGGTTCGACTCCTGTCTGGGACGCCAGAAAATCCGCTGTAAGCCTTTATTTTTAAGGGTTTACAGCTTTTTTGTTGCGAACACCCTCTACAAACTATTAAGTAAGTTAGTAGCTTTTTATTTATATAGAAATTCGATTTTTTTTAGGACTGTTTTGGTAGTATGGCTTGCTAACACTTTTTTATTTCTGATGAAAAATCGCTGATTTTCTTTAATTTTGCTAACACTTTTTGAAATTAGCTATTTGATTGATTTTGAAGTGTTTGCTTCAAGAGTTGCTCTTTCATCTCTGGCGACAGGGATTTTAGAAGCTCCAGCAACATCATATCGCTGTCACTGACACTCGTTTTTGTCTCGGGTTTTTCTTCCTCATCATTGAGGGTGGAATAAAATTCTTTATCCATTTTTTGAGCATTGAAACGTCTGTCTTCGTCAATGATTTCAGAATAAACATCTGTCACCATTTCTGCTTCCGCATGACCTGTATCACCCTGTACGGATTTTACATCACCATTTGTCATTTTCAGCTTATATCCCGTACTCAAATGACGCAGGCTGTGAAAAACGACTACTTCAAAATCGTTTTCTTCACACAGCTTTTGAAATCTGTCTCTGACAATACGGCTTTCCACAGGATTTCCATTTTCCAATGCAATGACGAGATTGTAATCGTTATAGGCATTGCCAAGAAATTCTTTCATCTCCTGCTGGTCTTTTTTATACTGCACTAATAGTTTAGCAACAGTCTTAGGCAACCAGACGGTTCTATTACTTGTTTCCGTCTTTGGAGTTTTCAGAACAAGGCGTGTAGTGCAATGCGGTTTCTGTGTAGGAAAAATCTTAATAACATCTTTCTCTTTCAGCTTTTGCATTGCTTCCGCATTTATTCTGGATAATTCCTTGTTGATAATTACTTTTGCGTTGTTGTTGGCAATCGCTTCCTCGTCAATAATCACATCTTCCCATGTAAGACCTGTGATTTCACCGATACGCATAGAGCAGGAAAAGGCTAAGTGCATACACATAACGAGCAAATCATCTTCCGCAGATTTAACAGCTTCTTTGAAAGTATCAATACTCCAAACCTTACGTCTGACCTTTGGAACTTTTGGCAAGGTAGCCAATGACGCAGGATTTCTTTTGTTAGGGTCGAAGTATTCCCAGCGGATAGCTTGATTTAAAGCACAGCGAATAATATCGTGAATTTTCTTGATGTTTGCTGGCTGAACACAACGCCCGCTAGGTTTTCTGTTTGATTGCGGTACTTCTGGGACGCTTAATAAATCATTGTAGTATTTTGATAACTTCTTTGTCGTAATCTCATTGAGCTTCCAATCACCGATATACGGATTGATATAATTTCTAATAGAGCCGACCTTGCTACTAAATGTATTTGGCGACCATTTAGATGTCCCGTAGAGATTAACAAAAATCTTTAAAAAATCTCGGAATGTAATATCCTCATTGACTACCTCTAACTCTTTTTTAGAGTCCTCAATCTGCTGTGCAAACTGTTCTTCTAAGGGAACAATGACATAGCCAAACTTTTCTTGATAATACTCTACAAATGCCTTTCGCTGTTTTGCTTCTTTTCTAGTTCCCAGCGTGTCCCACTTCTGTTTTCTTTCGCCAGTGTTATCCAAATACCAATAGATTACTGAAAAACTCTTTTTTCTTTGTTTTATTGTAGCCATAACTTATCTCTCCTTAATAGTTAAATTTGATTTAACCATTTATCGAAAGAAAGTTTAGACACTCGTATGACTCTACCAGCTCGAACATAACTGAACTGCCCGCTTTTCACCAGAGCATATGTAGCCTTTTTGCTGATATTCAGTTGTTTTGCGATTTCATCTACCGTATAAGTCCTTTTTTCCATTTCGGGAGATTGCGTATTTTTGCTATCATCTATCACAAATAAGACTCCTTTCATTGATAGCAATAAATACTTTCGTCTAACATAATTCATTATATCGTACTATGATTATGTAGGGAATAGTATTTTATTGCTTTGGTAAATTTTTTTACAAGCAGACAGACGGCTCTGGAAAAGCTCCGCTGGTATCTCAACCAATCTCATTCCTATGAGCAAAACCACCTCTGGGACGTATCATTATTCTGTGAATACAGGTCATAGCGGAGCGACTTTTCCAAAGGTCACTCTCGGATCACTGTGTGGGTCGCTCGCTCTCTTTTGGAAAGGTCATGGCGTACAGTCCCCGTGGCTCGCTGTATCACAAACGTATCTGTCTGCTTTATTTAGTTTTCAAAGAACTGCAACGGCTTGTCAGCCTGTAAAAGCCAACAGCAGGACTATTGACTTTTATAGAATGACAAGCGGTGTGGCTGGAAAGGGGAAAACACCACGCCCGCCTGTATGTATTTAGATTACTGCGATTTCAAAATTGAGTATCATGTCCAGAAAGGCTGTCTGTATTCTGTTTTTCAAATCTGCGTCCACTACCATACACACATTTCCGTGTTCATCATAGAGCTTTCGCAAACAGAGCTTTGAGATATATCCGTCGTAGAAGTTCATCACTGTAGCAATGGCTTCTGGGTCGCCCTCTGTCGCTGATACGATAACCTCAAAAGGTAAACGTTCATGTTTCTTCATTTGTGTTCCTCCATGTATTTCCTCAATGTTTCAAGCGTCTTTGTTCTGTGATACTGGACGTTTGAACGAGGGATATTGATAAAATGGCTGATTTCTCCGTCTGCCATATCCATGAAGTAGGACAACAGAATAATATTTCGCTTCTTCTCGGTCAGAGCTTTAAGGGCTTCACTCAACTTGTCATTTTCAATCCATACTTCAATTCCCAGCACGTTAAACACGGTGTAGTCGCTTTCGTACTTATCACACTCGCCAAAGCGTTCCTGCTGATAATCTGGCAAATCAGAAAATGAACACTCACGCTTTTCACGTCGCTTCATATCACGGTAGCCTTTCATCACAGCTCGCTTGATGACTTTCTTTGAAAGGCAATCGAACTGTGCTTCAACGGCTTGTCTGAAAGAAGATGTTTCCACTGTTTCACCTCCTTTCTGTGCAAAGTAGAAATGAACGGAAGTCCATTTCCCCCTTTCCGCACCCCAACTACCCAAGGAGGTGTCCAGCTACCAAGATTTACAAAAAAGAATTTGTAAATCTCGGATATAATAAAAACAGTCTATTAGAATACGAATGTACCAACAGACTGTTTTGCTAACGTAAGTGATATGAATTTTTAACTCATGTTCAGGGCGTGTTGACTGGATAACCATTGTAAGGCGGTTATTCAG
The DNA here is from genome assembly GCF_002161155.1 of Massilimicrobiota sp. An105. Lineage (NCBI taxonomy): Bacteria > Bacillati > Bacillota > Erysipelotrichia > Erysipelotrichales > Erysipelotrichaceae > Massiliimicrobium > Massilimicrobiota sp. An105. Next base: position 19,270 of record NZ_NFLY01000031.1, on the reverse strand, counting down.
TTGTGAATACTGGCGTATTTGCTGATACGCAATCATGACACAACCCCCTTACCCAAAGTTGTCCCGTGAGTGCAAAAGAAAAGGACAGCTCTGGATATCCAAAACCGTCCTAATCAGATTGAAAGACATGGAAAAAGATATTACCTTAGAACGGTTTTTTTTATTTACCGTCAAGGTAATATTGATATGAATTATTAACGCATGATATATGTATTTTTAACACATTCTAATCATGTGTCATGAAGTATAAACTCATGACAGGTGATTGAAAATGAGGAAAAAGAAAGATACGCACAGCTTTGATTTCCGTCCGCTGGGACTGGCAATCAGAAAAGCGAGAGAGAAAGCTGGGCTTTCCCGTAATGATTTAGGCGATAAGGTCTTTTACGGAGAACGTCATATCGCAGATATTGAGAATATAGGGAAACACCCCAGCTTTCAGCTATTTCATGATTTAGTGACCATGTTCCATATCTCTGTTGACGAATATTTCTATCCGCAGGAGAAAGCAAAAAAATCTACAATCCGCAGGCAGATAGACGTATCGCTCGATGAGCTGACAGATGAAGAACTTAAAATCATTCAAGGAACAATCGACGGTATCATGAAATATAAGGGGACGGGAAGCAAATAGGCTTCTCGTTTTCTTTTTCCTCTTACAAATTATCCTGCCGATCTGCTTTGCAGGAAGCAGGATTTAATGAAAAAAGCCAATAATCTGTAAGAAAATTCTTACAAACTATTGGCTCTGCGTCTTAGCGTCTGGCTCTTTAATAATTTTTACTATTCCACGATTTGTATTGATTAAAGTTTCATGCTTGCATTTTGGACAGAATAAAGGGAAATTTATCAATTCTGTATCTTTTCGCACTTTAACTCGTGTCTTACTATTGCAAATAGGACATAATATCCATGATTGCTTTTCCACGGCAACACCACCTTTTATTTTAACGGAATACAAAATTCACACAAATGTAATGAGATTTTCGAGAAAGCATATCGCTCAATTATCGGTTTCGTATAGTCAACTGGCAAATCGGAAGTTAATGTGTCAATATTCTTCCAAAAATTTGCCACGTCATTTTCTGCGTGTGGAACCTCAAATATAGCGTAATGCCCACTATCAATATTACGAATAGGTAAATCACAATGAATATCCTTGCCAGTGATAATCATTCCCACGTCATATCGCTGTTCGTTTTCTGGCGTTGATAAAGGATTGTCCAAAGCTATACCTAGTATCGTTGTATCATCTTTGAATAAATCATTACTTTTTAAATATTCTTTTAACTTTTCCATTAGTTGCTTGTTTTCTGCACCATACTTACCGGTTCTGCGTATATATGCAATTTTAATATCTTTAAATTCCTCAATAACCAAGTTATTACCTCCCACATTTCAATCGGTATCAAGCTTGATAAAGCAATGGTAAGGGCAATTAAAATGTTTTTCAAGATATTTTTTAAAATGCACCACAACTTTTTTTAAAGGTAAGTTCTTCCTGCTGATCTGCACCGCAGGAAGCAGGAAGAAAACTTAAATTTTCACTTTTTTTGTAATTGTGTAAATATATTCTTCTGGTGTAGGCGTTCTGTTTCCAAAGTATTTCTTGAAGCGTTTCTGTATCACTGGGTCTTTACTATTCATAGTGTTGTCAATATTTTCTTGTATCTCGGCTCTGAACTCAGATAACGACACACCTCTGGCCTTTGCTCCAGCTTGAAAAATTTTTTTCATATCTTTCTTTTTTAAAACTATCATAGTTATTCCCATTTAAAGAATTTCAAAGAAACAGTCGTACAAATCACGATAATTACAACCATTAACCCGATAGGAAAGATGATATTATCAATCGGCAAACCTAACGCTGTGCCTTTTAATAATTTTATTCCCTGTGTTAATGGGAGTATATTTGCAAAGTTTTGTAACGCATTAGGCATAATCTCATAAGGAAGCGTTGCACCCGAAAAAATTAGCATTGGAAAGTATAAAATACTGGCAACGGTACTTGCGATTTTCATATTTGGTGCTATTCCACCAACCATCATACCAATGCTAAACATAGACAACATTACCAACACGAAAGATAAGAAAAACTGCCAAAAACTTCCTATTATCTGAAAATCAAAAAATAAAAAAGCCACTAAATAAATGAGTGCCAATGACACCAATGAATAAATACAGTAAATAGTTATTTCGACCAGTAAAATTGTAATCGGCTTAACAGGTGTCACTTTAAGTCTCTTTAAAATTTTTCTGTTTCTATAATCAGATACAACTAAAGGCAAGCCCATTAGTCCGCCAGCACAAATAGCTATTGTAGATACTGCACCGAATGATTGTTGCAAAAAAGTATATTCAGCATCAGCAAAAGCAGGTTTATAGCCATAAATAATACCCAATAGAACTATTACTACCACAGGCATACAGATAGCAAAAATGAACATATCCATACCCCTAAGAGAAAGTTTTAATTCTGTTTTTAGCATAGTCTTAAATGTTTTCATTTGTCATGTCCTCCTCTGCATACCAAAGATAAACTTCCTCAAATTCTTTATATGGACTGCTGGCAATCGCTTCTTCAATTGTCCCAGAAAAAACGGTATTTCCCTTTTTCAAAATCATAATCCTATCGCAAAGATTTTCTACCTCGTCCATAAAATGAGAGGTAAGGAAAATAGTTAATCCTTTTTTCTTTAGCTCCGATAAACATTTCCATACATCACGGCGGGCTTTGGTGTCCAATCCTGTCGTCAATTCATCTAAAAGGACTACTTTAGGGTTAGGGATAAGTGCTAAAACAATAAATAGTTTTTGTTTCTGTCCGCCAGACAGTTCCGATACAGGACTTTTTAATTTGTCAGACAGTCCGAATTGCTTCAATAAAATTTTATAATCCGTAACTTCTTTATATAGGCATTGTGTTTCCTCGCATAACTCTGACACCAAAATTTTTTCTTGATAGTTTGACTCTTGAAACTGTACGCCTACGTTTTCAAACAATCGTTTTCGCTCTTTTGTCGGACACATTCCAAGTATTTCTACTGTCCCACTGTCTGCCTGTCTCGTTCCTAAAATACATTCAATCGTGGTGCTTTTTCCTGCCCCATTCGCTCCCAAAAGTCCAAAAACTTCACCTTCATTTACAGAAAGACTTATATCATTGACAACACAAGTATTTCCGTAGGATTTTTTGAGATGTTCAACTTTAATTGTTGTATTCAATTTTATTCCCTCCTTTATTTTACGGACAAATAATAACACCAGAGAAAACTCTGGTGTTAAAATGTAGGGTGTATTTAAAAGGATTTTTTCATATTAATTAGGGTCGCTTTCATAAATCGAGCATTTTCAGAAGCGTCATTAAGTGACAGCAATAGCTTATCGCAAGCGGTTATAATATCTTCGTTTTCTTCCGGCATACCAATCACAGATTTTATATTTATGTCTGGATTGACCGATAAAGCATTTAACATTCTAAGAATAGAAGATAAAGAATAGTTAGCACATCTTAATGCTTTAATAATGCGTAATCGTTTTATATCATCATTTGAATATACTCGATAACCATTTGCTTTACGCTTAACACACAGTAAACCGTTCAACTCCCAATTTCGCAAAGTGTCCATTGTAATGCCTAAAAACTCTGATACTTCTTTACGTTTCAATAATACCTGATTAGGACTACTTTCTCCATTTAAGAGTTCATTTACAATTTGTATTGCCTGCTCCGCATTATGTTTTTCACGCTCAAGCTGTGATAAATATTCATCTGTCAATTTAATAGCCATATCAAAATTTCCTGTAGCAGAAACTTTAATAATATTCATAGCTTTTTTTCTCAATCCATTTTGCAAAATTTCAACTTTTAAAGCTGTACGGGCTAAACGAAATTGCTCTATGTGAAAATCCGTAAAAATGCGATATCCATTTTTTTGGCGTTTTGCCAGTGGTATTAAATGAAGTTGTTCATACAATCTAACTGTGTTTGGGTGTACACCAATTATTCGAGCAACTTCTGTTGTTTGATATGTATTCATCAAAAAACCTCCTATCTTACTAAAAGTATATCATCACTTCAAAGGTTGGTGTACTAATGGAGGGTTAATTATATACAAAATCATAAATATATGCAAGAGTTAAAGGCTTGCGTAGCATACGATACGATGTATGACGCAAGCCTATTGACTACCTTATGATTTTCCAGTTGCTATCTTTATGTAGCGTCAGCTCATACTGTGATACCTGTGTTGCCTTTGTCTGATTATCAATGAATTTCACCGCAACACTCACTTTCACGTTGTCGCCGTCAGCCGTAAATACTGGATTGACAAGCTCGGAAAAGAGATAGTCGCCGTTTATCGGTTCAAGGGCATTTCCCTCTACATAGTAGGCAAGCTCCTTGTCCGTTGCAGTAGGGTACAGCTTAAAGAATGTTTCCAGAAACGCCGTGGCGTCATTTACTGTGTCAGCGTCCACACTGTTGTCTGCTTCCTGTGTCTTTGGTTCATAATCGGATTTTTCCATAGCGGGAGCAAGGGTCGGGTTCTGGATAATCACCATATCCCCGTCAGCGTCCACATGGACGGTCACGGTATAGGTTTCTGATACGTCCCTTGTCTGGTCGCCCTCTTTTATCTGTTGATCTACCTCATAGGTGACAGAAAAAGCGTTCTCCCCAGACTGTTCCACGTCCCAGATAAGTACGTCCGTGACCGTGGAGCTGGTCGGTATATCCGTTCTCACCGTATCAACATTCAAATCCTGCAATTCCTGTGTCAGATAGGCACTGATAGCCTGTGTCCTTGCTTCGATTGCTTCCTTGCTGTTGCTCCATGTGTAATAGGATTTACAGAAATTCTTCACGAAATTTTCTATGCCGTTGGTGTCATTCAAGCGGAGCTGTATGGTTTCTATCTCATGCGTGGTGTGTTGGTCGATAGCCGTAAAATTCTTATACACACCAAAGCTCACGCTTGCGATAAGCACCACCCAGAGGGCAATGACGGACTTCTTATGCGTCCCCACTTTCATAGTGCAGATTTTCTTTTCCTTTATCGGTTTTTCTTTCTTCTTGAACATGATATTTCCATTCCTTTCTTTCTATTGCTTAATTCTGCCAGCCCCGATAAGGTGCTGTTGCCAGTAGCTATTGTTCAAATCAGCGTAGCCTATCGGGTCGCCAGCGTGGTACATCTGGTTATTTCCCACATAGATACCGACGTGGGTTACATACGTCCCCGCATTGTAGGTACTGTGGAAGAACACCAAATCCCCAGCCTGTGCCTGTGATAGCGGGATATGCTGGGTAGCGTCATACTGTGCCTGTGCCGTTCTCGGTAAGGAAATACCTGCCTTGCCATAGCACCATTGAACCAGCCCTGAACAGTCAAAAGAAGTATTAGGATTGCTCCCGCCGTACACATAGTCCCAGCCTTGATATTTCAGAGCTTCGTTCATTATCTTCTGTGCCAGCTCGCCCGATACTTGATTGACGGTGAGATACTGGCTGACAAGCTCCACATAGAACATATTCCCGTACCCGTAACGCCAGCCACCGTTGCGGGCAACAGCGATAGGGTTCGTGTAAGTGACTTTTGTTCCACCAGACTTGTCACGGGCGAAATTCTCTGCCAGCGTGAAGCTGTGCTTTTTCCCGTTCTTAGCTACATAGTCGATATATCCACCGCCATAGTTATAGGACTGTACCACGACGTTTATATCCTCTATGCCTTGACTTTCTGCTGAAGAAAGCAGAGACGCAAAATACTTGCACCCCTGCTTGATTGAGCTTTCTGTATCAAGGGAATTAGGCGGTAAGCCCATGCTCTCGGAACTCTGCATAACGTCCTCGGCTGTCCCGCCACTTTCCACCTGTATGATTGCCAGCAGATAGGGGACGTACTCGGATATGCCGTATTCTCTGGCGTATTTTTCCACCATAGGCTGATGTTTCAAGACCTCTGCGGACAGGTTCATACCCGTTACCCATGAGGAAGAGCCACCGCCCCCGTCGTCGTCCTCGGCACTGATAAGCACACCAAAGAAAAGCACTATCGCAAGAAGAAAGGGAAACAGACTGCCGATAATGGCGATATGTCTCAGCTTCATTTCTTACGTCCTTTCTTTTCCGTGGTGTTTATGGTCGCTTTCTTAATGTTTCGCTCTTTTCTGGTGGTCTGTCGGTTCAGTTCCACACCATTAAGCCTTGTCCCGTGTTTCTGTGGCATAGGTTCATCAGATTTTGAAGCCAGCGGACGTTCCTTGACAGATTGTGGCGTGGTCAGCTCGGTATGTACCTTGTCAGTAGTGACAGGACGCTTGATTTCCTGCATTTTTCCTGTGTCTGTCTTTGAAGCAGGAGAAGCGGTCACAGGTCTTTCATGGGGACGGGTAGCTCCTGTTGTCGCTGATCCGTCCGTCTTTCTTCCAGTCTGCCTTGCTTCCTGTGCTTTTTGAAGCTCCATACGCTTGTCAGCGATATTCTGTCTATGTTGTTGGAGCTTGTCGGCACGTTCGCTCTGTCTGGTTTCCTGCCCCTGCACAATGCCACGCTTGAAGTCGGACACATTTGCTTTTGCCTTTTCCTTTGCGGAGTGTACGGCATAGGCAGTCTGGGTCGGCATATCCTTGATATTCTCCTTGACAGTCGTTGCCTTGTCCTTGACCTTGTTTTTCGTATCAAGCACCGCACCCACAGCAGAACCAGCTCGGCTTCCAAAAGACGCATTTTCTCGACGCTCTTTTCTACCCGTACCAGCTCTGGCAGATTTCCCAGAACCGTCATTCATGGCTGTTCCGGCTACTGTACCAGCCACCGCACCAGCGACACTTCCAGCACCGACAGCCCTTGCGATACGGTGTTCCATACGCCTAGCCCTGTGTCGCATGAACAGATACGGGCGACGGAATATCCTGCGTCCCATGCTCTGGCTGTCCCCAGCGTTTAAACTGAACATACTCATAAGGTCGCCCAGCTTCATGTAGATACCCGCAAAGCAGACTATCTGTAAGAACGCAATCATAAAGAACGGGTAATCGGTGGATATGTTGTAGAACATACTGGAAATACTGAAAGCCACCGTGACAATGAGCGTTATTCCCGCCCTTGTCATAATCGTATTGAACACTCGCACGATTGCCTGTTTCGCCATGTTCTCATAGCTCGGTATCATGGAGAGCAGGAAGCTAATCGGCAGGAACATGGCAAAGATGATAAAAAGTATCTGGGAGAATATCATCATGCCCGTAAGCAGGAAAACAAATATCGTTATCCCCAGATTGAAGATAAGCAGGAAGAACACCATTCCCAGACGGTTGATGACCTGCGGTATCGTCAGATTGTCGTTGTCGTTATCCTCGATTTCCGTTTTCACCACGTCCTCACGGGTCGCCCCGTCGTCGGCAGAGGGACTAGCCGATACCAGAGCTTCCACACGGTCAGCCCCGATTTCCTCTATATCGCTGTTTCCAAATTGCAGGAGTAGCCACGGCTGTTGTACCTGTATGGAGAACAGGCTGTCCCTTATCAAGTCCACGCTGTCTTTTCCTTGACTGTCGCTGTCGGGGAGCATGATTTTTGTTCCCAAATCCAGCGAAGCGGTACTTATATCACTGGAAAAATCGTTAATCTTCTTGATATAGTCGGGAGCATAAGCGATAAAGGAAGCGGACACGATAAACACCACAACGAAGTTGATAACGGCGTGGAGTGCCTTGCTGGTTTCTCGCTTGATAAGCCCTGTGTAGGCTACATACATACCCACGATAAGGATAATGAGGAGCAGGAAGCCTACATAAAAGCCCGTACTTCCAAAGCCGTTTTCCGTCACACCCGCTAGGGTCTGTATGCTCTTTCCGATACTGTCTGCCATGTCGTTGATAAAGTCCAGCTTATACGCCTGCTGGACGACGTACCCCGTGGCGTTACTTAGATACAGGCTGATAGTCCAGATAAAGTTGGTGATACAGTACAAGCCGTACTGTACGGACTTCCCGATACCGTCCAGCCAGTTCCACGGAAGCCAGCCCCAGCTATTGTCCACATAGAAGTCAAGCTGGTAATTCTCCAACGGGTACTGTGAATACAGGTTGTCCGCATTGACGGTATCATCTACCAGCCCAGAAGCGTGTGCCACCGTCCCGAACAGGGAGAGGAACACAATAGAGGTAAAAATGACTATCAGAGCAATCTTGAAAAAACGAAAGAGCTTCTTTCTTGTCAGAAGCCCCTTTATCCTATCTTTCATCACTCCACCTCGCTTTTCACGGGCGGTCTGGTATCAAAGGCGTGCAATAGTTCTTCAAAGACAGGGTGTATCTGTACCACGCCCACACGTCCGTACAAATCTTGAAGCAGGCATTGTCCGTTCTCCAAGTCACGAAGTCGTTTCTGGTTGTTCTCGTCGTCCTTGTCGATACCGAAAAATTCAAGGGTCTGCTTTATCTCGTTGATGTCCGTAGAACGGAAAGCGAATTTCAGACCGATATTGTTCTTTAGGCTCTCTTTGGACACGTCGCCAGAGGATTGTGTGACGAAGTACACGCCAGCCTGCATAGCTCGCCCTGCACGCACCAGCTTGTTAGAAAGGGTTTCGCCCTGCGCCACGTTGAGGAACGCCCACGCTTCATCTAAATCCACGATTTTAAAGATACTGCGGTCTGAATGAATGAAGTCTAAGGCAAAGGTGGAAATGACAATCAGCATAGCCACGGACAGCAGTTCTATGGTCGTGTATTCCTCAAAGGTCGTGTCCTTGTCTGGGAGTACCAAATCTGCCACCTGTATGATATTGAGCTGATTGTCCAAGCTGATAGCATTAGACACTGAACCGTCAGAGAACAGCAGATGTGCGAAATCATAGTCCGTAAAGCTGTCGATATGGTCGGCAATGTTGCGGGCTATCGCCGTGTCCTCTCTGCGTAGCTCGTCTATCACATGAAGCAAGCCTCGCTGATCGCTCTGGGTCACGGCTCGCACCGCTTTTCTAAGGACAGGGAATTTCTCACCGTCCCTAGAGGAAATCCCCGTAAGGAATGTGAGAATGTCTATCGCCAGACTTTCAGCGTCTTTGACGTTCTTCATAATCACGAACGGGTCAAGAAGCCCTGCATTTTCCTTATCGCTGGTAAGATTGACGATATTGATTTCATGGGCTATCTCTGGGAGCGTTTCTTTCCAGTTCCCACGCTCGCTCTTAGGGTCGAGAATGACCGCCTGCCCGCCAAAGAGGACGGAATAGTAGACGATAAGATTATTACAGAATGACTTCCCACCGCTCAGCGAACCGACAAAGGCAGACGCCAAAGCATTGGTGACTGTCCCCTTGATACCCTGTGAAGCAAGGGACGGCTGTAAATAGACGTTTCTTCCTGTGTCCACGGAATAGCCGATATAGATACCTGTATTTTCTCCTAACTGCTGGGTCGCTCCGAAGCCAAGACCTGCCAAGAAGTCGGATTTCACATACTGCACATAGTCATTGATGTAACGCTTGCTGGCGGGGAGAAATTCAGAGTGAAGCCCCAGCATATCCCCAGCAGGACGGACTAACTTTACATTGAGGTCGTCGTAGAAGTCCTTGACCTCATCACAGCGTCGTTTCAGCTCGTCAAGGTCGGGAGCTGATACACGGATAACGTAAGAAAGTTTATACATACTTTCCTTGCTCTGGTCTAAGTCGGTTTCCAGCTCGTCCACGCTGTCCAGTGCGTCCACCACATTTGAGCTTGTTTCGCTTCCAGACTGATAGGCGTGGTTGTCCAAGTCTTTCAGCTCTTTTTTCTTGTTGCGGACAGTCGATAACGCTTTTCTGTTTCCCACGATTTCTACATTCATGCTTGTATCAACAGGAAACGTGAACTGCTGTTGCTGGAAGTAAAATATCTCACTGGACGGGAAGTCCAGCTCACCCACAATCGCATTGACGGTAAAGTAGGACACGAAGCTCTCGCTGTCCTCATGTTCCAGCCTTATGTATCGCTGGCTTTCCTCTACCAGACAGCGGGTAGGACGGATAAGGTCGTACTGCTTGATAAGCGTTGCCTTTTTCAGCTTCTTCTTTGGAAGCGAATATTCGTAGTCCTCATACGCCACGCCGTCCCTGCCGTAGATATGCTCGATAAGATACCCGAAGTCGTTCTTGTCCAAACGACGGAACTTGAAACGGCGGGAGATTTTATTTTCCAGCAGTTTTTCCATTTTCATGTAGCGGTTGATTTCATCATCTGGCATGGAGATAAAATCGTTCATCAGCGTGTGGTTGACCTCGTTTAGAAATTCCTTGAACGTCAGAAACGCTGATTTCTTCATGCTGTCAAGGCTGACCTTTTCCTCGGTCACAATGAGCTTGAAGCCGATAAAAAAGCGGTAGTCCACTTGATTGTCGCCAATCATGGAAACAAGGGCTTCCGTCTGTTCATCTATCTTCTGTATCGCCACATCACGAAGTCGCCCCGTCACCAGCTTCTTTGACTGCTCCTGTATGCTTCTGACGGAGCTTTCCGTTGCTATCTGCAAGGCGTGTATCTTCCCCTCACGGCTCTGTGCGATAAGCTGACGGAAGCTGTCATGGACGATAAATTTCTGTTCAGCCGATAGAAAGCTGTAATTGTATGGTATCAGCTCATAGTAGGCGAATACCTCATTGTCCTTGTTCCAGACAAGGTTGTTGTCGATATACTTAATCGGGAACATACATCACACTCCTAACCGCCGTGACGGGTTCGCTGAACACTTCCTTTTCCAGCTTCACGGCTTTTCCTGCATAGGTCACTTTTGGTCGCAGAGCAAACGTAATCTGCGATTTCAAGAAGCTGTAAGGCTTCTTGCCGTCAAAGGTCTTTTGGCTCATGAACCATGTGAGGGCAACGGGAATACCGAAGTATTTTAAAAATGCCCCCTCGATAAGCGATAACGGCGGTAAGTCCCCTAAGAGAATGACAGCAAACTCCGTGATGACAAACCACGTTATCTGGGTAAAGGTAACGGGAAACGGGAGAGTAAAGTCATTGATTGCGTATAAGACTTTTTCCACGTTCCAGATACCCGTGTAGCTCTTAATCTTCTTCAATTCGTTTCAGCTCCTTTCGTTGTAATGGAAAAGGACAGCCATTTTCAGACTGTCCTTGATAGAAAAAGCTGTCAGTAGCAACAGTTCCTGTCGCTGATCTGCCAGCTCTAATATGGTATCTCGCATATCCCTCGGCTTGTTTCAATAAATGTCCCCTCTATGGACAAGTCCCTGCCGTATGCTTCATAGTCGATATAGTTCTGCAACGGTAGCGGTATCTCACCCAATACCTGTAACTCGTCAATGAAGTAATAGGCAATATCGGTCATGTCCTCACAGTCTGGGTAGAAATAAATGTCGTCCTTGTGTTCGTAGACCTCTTCCAGACTTCCATAGTGGGAAACAAACTCGTCCAGAGCGTCGGTGATATAATCGGGAAGCTCACAAATCATCTCGTACATCTCATTGAGTTCTTGAATGGAGATATATTCCCCGATTTCAATCGGAAAGTTGTCGGTATCATGGACAGCGTATTCTTCATAGTAGCTGTTCAGCCCGATACGCTCCGCAACATCTTCCTCGTCGATAGGGAAAGAGAACCAATCCCCGACAAGTTCGCCCTCATTGTACTTGCCAAGATTAGCTATATACACCCTCATGTCGTCAACCACAGGCACACACCTCTTTTCTACGGAAGCTCATAGATACCGTGGTCGGTTTCCACAAAGCGTCCGTTGTCGTCAAGGTACTGTCCGTAGGCTTCAAAATCGAAATAGCGGGTGAAGCTCTCACTAAGGGAAGTAAAGTCTGGGTCATTGTTCAGAATGTGGCGGGCAACGTCCGTCATGTTCTTACACCATGAGTAATGAATGATGTCGTTTCTATATCTGTGCAATTCATCAAGGTCAGTGAAATAGCACATCAGCTCCGTATAGTCCTCTTTCAAATCAGAGGGTAAATTTTCGTAGGTATGGTACAGGTCATTGAGCTTTTCCACGGTGGTATCTTCCTGTACTTCATCAGCAAAGGGAAGCTCCTTGCCTGTGATATAGTAATAGTCTGTATCTACATCAATCCCCAGCATTTCTTCCACCTGTTCTGTGTCGATAGGCAGGGTGAACCAAAAGGCTCGGATTTCTCCGTCTGTTGGTTCTCTGGCTTCAATCTGCACACGCATTTCTTCCATGTTTCATCACTCCTCTCTTGTCAACGCTTCCTGTATGACGGCGTAAGGCACACCGAATACATAGCGTGAAAAATCTTCTAACTGTTTCTTAGGGTAGTCAGACAGGCAAAGGCGTTTCATCTCAAACCAGACCGTACGCTTGTAATAGGGCAGGTCGGAAAGATACGGACACCCAATTTTTGCCTGCATATCGGTAAAAATATCTTTCAATCAATCACTCCAATCTGAAATTTGAGTATAGAAAAAGCGGTTGATCTCCAAAGGAGTAACCGCTTTGTGTGTGGGATATGAAATTGTAAAATTATGATTTCGTATACGCCAACGTGATAATTATTACTTTTTATTTGGCTTTCTCTTAATTCCTAGTAATTTAATAAAATCTTGAAACATTGATGTATCGGTGGGTTCAAACATTACCCATTTACCATCTCGATAGGTTTTAGCTTCATCATAGATTTTTTGGACTTGTTGAGAATAATCATTGCGTTCTGCTTCAAATTTTGCTCTTTCGTCTTTTCCAAAGATAATCATAAATCCTATACAATTTTCTCTAGCATATAACGCACAGAGTGTCTTACCACCTCGGCGATATTTATACTCATAAGTCCATGCCTTTCCACCTTTATTCCATAGACGTTCCATTTCATATTTTTCGTCAATTAAAGTACATAACTTATTCCATACATCATACAATGATTGCCCAACCAAAGTCATCATTTCCTCTGCACTCGGTATTTTATCAAGCATAATTTTTTCCCTCCAAACACTTTGATTTATTGCATACAAGCATTTACAAACTTCATAGGCGTGTATCTCATTCCATCCGCTAACTGTTCCGTATCTGTTTCAACAAACCCCAGTTTACGATAAACGGGTACAGCATATGGAGAAGAATTAACGGTGAATACATTTCTTTCACTGTGGTTTAAAACATATTCCCAAAGAGTTCTTCCAATTCCTTGCCTATGATATTTTGCTTTTACAAAGAAACAGCAGATGTGCTTTCGATTTTCGCTTGTAGCAATTACACCTTTCAATTCGTCCTGCTCATAAGCTCCAAAAAATTCAAGCGTCTTTAGGATTTCATCATTCTCAATAAAATCCTTAAATGATTGAATACCCTCATCTGAATAGTCGGGAGCTTCAAATTGTAAAAATACTTCCCATATCAAAGTGATAGCTTCGTCAATCTCAAAGGGTTCTAATTGTCGAATTTCCATACAGTCACCTCACTTCTTATACTGGCTTAATTAAATTTGCTTCTAAGAGAGTTTCAAATGTATCTACAGAACCACCATGTTCAATGATTTTTCCATTTACAACTCTGTCTATATTGACACCTGTAAATGATAATTTCTTATGAGTGGGTTTAATACCTATCCATTCACCCTCATGTGTACCTGCCATTATAAATTCAGAAATCACATATTCCTTATCATTGAATTGACGTACTATTTTCATTGTATAGTCTGGATAAGTCTTTTTTACGGATATTAGATGTTGCTTCATGCCGTCCAACCCCAAAGGTACAGTTTTGTCTCCGAGAGTCAGAGCACAGTTTTCTGATACATATTTAGATAATTCTTCAAGTCTATTTTCTGAAACAATCCTCTCATAGAAGTTCTTTACAATCATTTTGTCATTCATTTTCTACCCTCGCAAATTTAATTTATGATTTCCATACTTACATTATATCAGTTGAAAATCAGCCATTCAATGAAATTCATAGCATGACTATTTTTTATCTGTGTACCATTCCGTCACCCCCTTTCATTCCCCCCTATGCCCGAACTCCCATAGGGGGGGGACAGGTAAGTTTGCGTGTCCGCAAACTGCTGATTGTTACGCTCCAATGATACGGTTGAACAGCTCTAACAGCACGTCTTTGACCCCGCCTGCATTGAATACCAGCCCGACAGCGATTAAGGCAATCACAAGGAAGCCGATTAACTTAGAAAACTCTCTCTTAAATCCTAAGTAGATACCGATAACCACGATTGCCATAAGCACCAAGCTCTGGGCGTTGCTTAAAAACCAGTTGTATAAGTTCTGTCCGAAATTCATTCTTTATCAATCCTTTCTTTCTTGATTTCTTCCATTTGTTCATCAGCCATTTTGCTGACCTGTGCGATACACATAAGGACGACACCGATACCCATTCCCAGCGATACCAGCACCAAGTCCTTGACAAGTTCTGCCATAACCAAATTTCTCCTTTACTCTGTGATAAGCTCCTCTGTGTCCGCTGTCTGCTGTTTGATTATCTGCAAGTGCTTTTCCGTCAGCTTTGCGTTGTCCTCAATCTCTTTCAGATAGCTTGTGCTGTTGCCAGCGTCTATCTTTTTCAGCATTTTCAGCGTAGGGGCGACCTGTCGGCTTATCCAGCCCAGCGTCCTTTCCAGCGTGTAAGGCTCTGGGTCGGTTGTCAATTTGATAGGCGGGCGGTCTTTCCCGATAAACCACGCCCAGCGGTCATTGAGCTTCCAGTCTGTCTTTCGCTTCTCCGGCTCTCTGTCCACGAAGCGGATATAGTGATTGATGATAGAAAATGCTGTCTGTTCTGCGTCATAATGGGTCAGCAGTTCACGGACAGCATAATAGGCTCTTTCATCTTTCAGTCGTATCTCGAAGCGGTTCTTTATCGGAGCTTCCTCAATCGGCACGCCCAGCTTTGCGTACTGTTCATAGTTCTTCTCATAACAGCAGAAGTAGACTTCCGATTTCAAAGAGCCGATATACAGCGTGTGTCCCATGCCCGCCTTGTCCTGCTCGTTGTGCTTCACCAGCTCGCCCGAAGCATAGGACTTGAAAGAACGGAACAGGGACACACATTCCTCACGGTTGCATTTGGCGGTCAGATCTGGAATATCCAGTATGCCCGCCCTGTCGTTAATCGCAAGGTCAAGGCGTTTCATCACACCGCCCTCAACCAGAGCGTCCATGAGGAAGTCATACCAGCTTCGCTCCTGTGCCAGCAGATAGCTTTCAAACTGGCGACAGCCTTTTCCTTTCAGCTCTAGAAGCGTGCCTTTTTCCTCGTCCTGCGAGGTGTAGACAAACACATCACCCAGATAGTAATGCTCGGTGTATTTGTAGTGTCCGTAGTCCTCATGGAGCATATAGTCGATATTGAGCTTCAATATATCTTTGATAACGTGCTGGATATCCAGCGTGGGAAAACGGATACGCACATAGTCGAACAGCAGGAACATGGGAGCGTCGGGATTGAATTTCTCGACAGCTTCCATGAGCTTTTCCTGCATATCGTCCGTGAGCGTTACCTTTCCCGCTTCGATACGGTTCAAGTGTTCACGGCTGATACCAGCCATGATTGCAAGCCTTGTCTGGGACACGCCGTAAGACTGACGTTTCTCTTTCAAGGCGGTTATAAAGGTGCTTTCATTCAGCCTGCATACCCCCAATCGTGAAAGTGTGATATTTTCCGCCGATTGTCACAGTCAGCTATGAATGAGAGAAAACCCTTTTATCAAGCGGGATTTCCAGACTTTTTGACCGTAGTTTCCAGCGGAATTGTGCCCCTCTGTTAGATACCGAGGGGCTTCTTTCGCTGGCGTGGCTTACGCCACACCAGCAAGGCTAGTCCGTTCCGTCGCCTTTCGCTTCGCACGTCGCCGTCCCGTCCTGCCTTATGAGGACGAGAGAACCGATAGCTTGTAAAAAGTCATGCTCCTTTGGAACAAGGGGAGTATAAAATTCCGATATGACACTTGTACCTACATCACAATAGCCACGCCCTTTGATACGCTTCTGGAAAAACTGTTTCTTTACGTCGCTTCCAAAGAGCATACCGTAGCCTAGCTCACTGATACGCCCCAAGCCCAAACGGAAGTTGAAATTATCTCTGATACCGTCTGAAAAATACTTTGCGTCGGGACGCTGGCAGGCAACAATAAGGAAATAACCCGCCTGTCTGCCAAGCATGACGATTTTCTTTAGTTGGCTTAAAAGGCTCATGCTTTCCTTTGTCCCCAGCATTTCCAAGAACGCCACATACTCATCAAAGATAAGGAAGCAGGGCGGTAAACCCAGATAGGCATAGTTCTCACCCGTCTTATAGTCTGGGTGCTGTTTCATTTCCTCGCTTCTTGCTACCATGCCCTCATAGAACGCATTGACACACTCTATCATATCTTCTTTTGTGTGGTACACGTTATCCATGACCGTACCCAAGTCCGCAAGATCAGCGTTCTTAGGGTCTAAGATGAAAAGCTGTGCGTTGGTCTGTAAGAGGGCTTCAATGATTGTCAGCAGGAAATAGGTCTTTCCACCGCCAGTCCCGCCACAGATAAGGGCGTGAGGGAGTGCGTCATATTCCCATGTAAGGTTCTTCATCAGACGCAAGCCCCCGTTTTCAGCCTTTACCTCGTCAATCGTGATACGGTTCGCTATCATGTCATAGAGCAGGGTGTACTCGATATAGCCGTCATGGAGCGTCTTGTCGATCAGCTCACAGTACAACCCGCTTTCCAGTTTATCTTCCAGTCGCAAAAGCTGGTCTTGATACTTCCCCAAAGAGATTTCACAGCGGATATGGAGCAGTCCTGTGTCCATTTGATAATAGATTTTAGGAAACCAGACGATTTTTTCCCTTGATCTGCTCTGCAGGTCAGTGAAAAAACCGCTGTCCTGTACGGTCTGGGCTTCATACCACTTATTGTCCAGTATCATGCGTGCCAGTTTTTGACGGTGCAGGAGCTTCTTAAAGCTGTCATGGAAGAAGCGGTAATAAAGAAAAGCGACCAATGTACAAACACCAGTCGCTATCCCTATGGTTATGAAGTTGTATGTGGAAAGCGTCACGCCATTATCAAGCAAGCTGAAATGCTCCCAATCGGTACGCAAAAGCTGTCCCATGTTCAGTAGCAGGAGAACCACCACGAGCAGGAGCAGGAGCGTACCTGTACAAAAGCGGTACACAAGGTTCTTGTCGCTGGCTCTGATACGCTTTCCCTTGTATTTGTATAGGTTCATAAACACCCCTTTCTGAATATAGAAAAAGCGGTTAATCGTATAGACTAACCGCTTTATTTCTAAAGAAACCATGTCCAGTTATATAGTAGGAAATTACTTGCACAAGCTAACACTAAATAAATAACTGGCTCCGAATTTCCCAATGAAATAGTTCGCTGTTTTTCTTTTTTGTTAAAGAAATGATTTCCAATCAGTTTCCATACAACATATCCTAAAACCGCACCTAATGTATTCATCAGCAAATCATCAATATCTACCAAACGATTAGTTGGTAATTGAGCAAATTCGATAAATACTGAAAACACTAATCCTGTTAGGGCGACTTTTATTGGATTTCTAAAATTTTTCCATATATACGGCAATAAAAATCCCAATGGCATAAGCATAATTATATTCATGCAATAAGTAAATAAACCATCTGACTGAAACGGGATAATTCCAATATTTGCCTGTTGAAAAGTTTCAATCAGCCCGCCTTTTGAAATGATGTCCCATACAGAGCCGATACCCGTAACAGAAAAAACAAGCCATACATAAATCATCATAGTGTATGTCCAAAAATAATGTGTAGAAGTTGATTTTCTCTTACACAACAATAAAACTACTTGATACAGCATTACTGGAAATACAGTTAAAATGATTGGAATAATCATCATTAAAATCACTATCCTCACTCCTCTCTGAAACTATGTACAATATTTTACTATATTATTCTGAAAAAATTTCAAAGATAAGCAAAATAGTTTCTTAATTTTATCCTACAATTTTATTTTTTCTGCTGTCCCTGTGGAGCGTGGTGCTGTGGATTGCCTGCGGGCTGACCGCCTTTATTTTTCAGTACAATGTCGTCTGCCTTGATGTACCATTCCACGTCTGCCCCTCGGTAGTTGGCGTTTGCCACCGTATCGGCAACAGGATTGATAAGCTCCACCTCGGCATTGTACGGGTAGTCCTTGACAGGGATTTCCGCTGGGATAGATACCTGTATCGTGCGTTCCTGCTGACTGCACTTCAAATCATAGGTTCTACGCTTGATTTCCTCGCTGGTCGTCCCGTCCTCATTCTCCACTCGCACTTCATGTCTAAGTGCAGAGAATTTCAGCACTCCAAACGTCTTTTCCTTATCTAACACAATTCCATTCGCTAATCTCATAATCTGTTATCCCCCTTTACTTACTTTCCTCGACTGGAAGCATATCATCAGCCGTTAAGATATAGTTTGTGTAGCCACGACCTCGCACGTTCTTTCCCTCGGCGGTAATCTTAGGATTGACGAGCTTGACTTTCTGCTCATACTTGAAACGCTTCTCCCCAGTCTTTGCGGGAAGCACCACGATAATGTCGTCGGCTCTCTGAATGTCGGAATACAGGTTATAACTTCTCGTTACGGGGACAAAGCGACCATTGACACGCTGTTGCTCCACGTCATTTTCTCCTGCAAACTCCAAGTTACCAAAAGTCTGTGCCATGTTAGGCACGATATATTTCAATTTCATGTGTTCATACC
Source organism: Massilimicrobiota sp. An105 (assembly GCF_002161155.1). Classification (NCBI taxonomy): domain Bacteria; kingdom Bacillati; phylum Bacillota; class Erysipelotrichia; order Erysipelotrichales; family Erysipelotrichaceae; genus Massiliimicrobium; species Massilimicrobiota sp. An105. The sequence continues at coordinate 573 of NZ_NFLY01000031.1, read as the reverse complement.
TCATTTCTTTCTGTGATTAATATGTGGGGAGCTACACTCCCCACGCCCCTAGTGGACTGTTCTTTTCCGTCAATCCGCAAGCAGATTAACAGAAAAGGAACAGTTTAAATTTTCATTTCCTGTTATAAGTACATACGGCGGGGAACGTGATTTCTTCATCATAAGCAGACCATTCGATTATGAACGTCTACGCTTGAAGAAATATGTTCCTGCCACGCCTGCACCAGAGAGAACAAGAAGCCCTAAGAATAAGGCAATGTTTGTATTATCGCCTGTCTTTGGAGCGTCTGTTGTCTTGTTCGGTGTATCTGGTGTGGTCGGCTGTTCCGGTTCTGTTGGTTCTTCCGGTGTTTCTGGTACTTCTGTGATTGTCACCGTCTGCCCGTCGTCCTCAATGTCCTTATGCTCTGTAACCTTAGTCGGTTCATCTGGATTGCTCAAATCGTATAATTCCTTGTTGAATGCCAAATTAAATAAAAAGAAAAATAAAGAAAATAGTCAAAATAAAAGAAAAAGTCTTATCAAAGTGAATGAATAAGAAATAATCACTTTAAATGATAAGACTATTTTAGT
>NZ_NFLY01000030.1:0-33045 GCF_002161155.1 Massilimicrobiota sp. An105 | reverse complement strand
CCATTATAATCGGAAAGGTGATTGTTTTGTATAACTTTTCTCTCTCTACCCGCATAGCAGGTAGTTTTTTGTTTCGTACATTTCATGTACTCAACTGACTAAAGTCAAAAGCATTAAATAAGAGAATAGTATGTCCTACGACATACTATTCTTCTTCATTATCTTCAGTTTCTTCTTCAGATTTATCAACAACTTCTACACTTGAAACAATTGATCCTTCAGCAACTTTAATCAATCTAACACCTTGTGTATTTCTTCCAGCAAGTTTCACTTGTTCCATTGGAAGTCTAATCATAATACCTTCACTTGTCATAATTAATAAATCTTCATCACCATTAACAGCTCTTAAAGCTACCAATTGTCCTGTCTTTTCAGTCGTATTAATGGTTTTTACACCTTTACCACCACGATGTGATTCACGGTAATCTTCTATTGGAGACATCTTACCATAACCATTTTCACTTATAGCCATAATATATTGTCCTTCTCCATTTGTTGTCATACCCACAACATGACTACCATCTACATTAATACCTCTGACACCTGATGCTGTTCTACCCATTGGTCTGACATCATTTTCATTAAATCTAATTAATTTTCCATTAGATGCTGCAACGAGAATTTCTTCATTTTCTTTTGTTAATTTCACAGCAACCAACTGATCTTCATCTTTTAAATTAATCGCAATCTTACCAGACTGTCTAATATTTTTAAATTCTTCAATAGAAGTTTTCTTAACTAAACCATTTAATGTCACAAAGAATAGATATAGATTCTTATCTTCATCAATATCATCTTTATCAATAGAAATCATAGATTTAACACTTTCATCTTTATCTAGATTTAATAAATTGACAACAGGTAATCCTTTAGCAGTTCTACCAAATTCAGGAATATTATATCCTTTTAAACGATAGACTTTACCAAAGTTTGTAAAGAATAATAAATCATCATGAGTACTCATATGAATAAGAGCATCCACAATATCATCCTCATTTGTTCCCATACCTTTGATACCTCTACCACCTCTATTTTGTGTTTTATAAGTATCAACAGGCATACGTTTGACATATCCATTAGAAGTTAAAGAAATAATAACATCTTCGACTGGAATTAAATCTTCATCTTCTAAATCAAATGTTCCTTGAATAATTTCAGTTCTTCTCTTATCAGCAAATTTAGTTTTAATTTCTAATAATTCTTTTTCAATAATTTCTAATATTCTTTCTCTTTTTGCAAGAATATCTTTTAAATCAGCAATCAATTCTAATAATTGATTTAATTCATTTTCAATCTTTTCTCTTTCCAAACCAGCTAATCTTTGAAGCTGCATTTCTCTGATTGCTTTTGCTTGTCGATCAGACATATTAAATTCATCCATCAATCTTTGTTGAATAATTTCTGTTGTTCGTGATGAACGAATGAGTTCAATAATAGCATCAATCTGATCTAATGCTCTTTTTAAACCATCTAAAATATGAGCACGATCTTCAGCTTTCTTTAAATCATAAGCTGTTCTTCTTCTAATCACTTCTTCTTGATGATCAAGATAGTAAGTCATCATTTGTTTTAGATTTAAAGTTTGAGGTTGGTTATTCACTAAGGCAATAGAATTGACACCAAATGTTGTCTGTAAAGCTGTTAATTTAAATAACTGATTTAAAATAACTTCTGGTTGAACATCTTTACGAAGTTCAATCATAATACGAATACCTTCACGGTTAGATTCATCACGTATTTCTGTAATACCTTCAATACGTTTTTCTTTAACATGTTCAGCCATTTTTTCAATTAAACGAGCTTTATTGACCATATATGGTATTTCAGTAACAACAATAGCTTTTTTACCACCATGAATATCAATAATATCCGTTTTCGCTCTCATGACAATTAAGCCATTACCAGTTTCATAAGCTTTTTTAATCGCTGATTTACCTAAAATATAAGCTCCTGTTGGAAAATCAGGTCCCTGAATATAATTTTCCATTAATTCTAGAATCGTAATATCAGGATTATGAGAAACAGCCAATATGGCATCAATGACTTCACCTAAATTATGAGGTGGAATATTTGTAGCCATACCAACCGCAATTCCTGTTGTCCCATTGACTAATAAGTTAGGGAAACGTGATGGCATAACTTCTGGTTCTGATTCTTCACCATCATAGTTAGGAATAAAATTGACTGTATCTTTATTAATATCTCTCACCATTTCCATAGAAATCTTAGACATTCTGGCTTCAGTATAACGTTGTGCTGCAGCGCCATCACCATCAATAGAACCAAAGTTTCCATGACCGTCTACTAACATATAACGATAACTGAAATCCTGTGCCATACGAACTAAAGCTTCATAGATTGAAGAGTCACCATGAGGATGGTATTTCCCCATAACTTCCCCAACAATACGCGCTGATTTCTTATATGGTTTATCACTATAACATCCAAGTTCATTCATTCCATGCACAATTCTTCTTTGAACAGGCTTTAATCCATCTCTCACATCTGGTAAAGCTCTTTGAACAATAACTGACATGGCATAATTGATAAAGGATTGTTTCATTTCTTTTGTTAATGATCTTTTCTTAATTCCACGTTCTTCCATTTTTTCTCTCCTTTACTATAAGTCTAATTCTGCCATTTGTGCATTTTCTTGAATAAATTCACGTCTTGGTTCAACTTTTTCACCCATCAACATATCAAACATAGCATCAGCCTGCATCGCATCATCTAAATCAATTTGCCATAAAACACGATGTTCTGGATTCATTGTTGTATCCCATAACTGTTCAGCATTCATTTCTCCTAAACCTTTATAACGCTGAATAGAAATTTTGGCATTTTCACCAAGTTCTTCTTTTTTCTTTTCCAATTCATAATCAGAATATAAATAATATTCTTCTTTTCCATGTTTCAATAAATATAATGGTGGCTGTGCAGCATACACATATCCTTCTTCAATTAATGGCTTTAAGAAACGATATAAGAATGTCAACATCAAAATACGAATATGTCCACCATCAACATCGGCATCGGTCATAATGACAATTTTATGATATCTTAATTTACTAATATCAAATTCTTCACCAATACCTGTTCCAAAAGCTGTAATCATTGAACGAATTTCAGCATTCCCTAAAATTCTATCTAATCTTGATTTTTCAACATTTAAAATCTTACCACGTAATGGCAAAATGGCCTGAGTTCTACGATCTCTACCCATTTTGGCACTACCACCGGCAGAATCCCCTTCGACAATGAATACTTCACATTCACTAGGATCCTTAGATGAGCAGTCAGCTAATTTACCTGGCAAGGCAATACTATCTAAAGCTGTTTTTCTTCTTGTCATTTCTCTGGCACGTTTAGCTGCCATTCTGGCACGACTTGCGACAATGGCTTTATTGATAATAATTTGTGCAGTATTTGGATTTTCTAATAAAAATTTATCTAACGCTGTTGAAATGATATTACTTGCGATTTTTCTCACTTCAGCATTTCCTAATTTTGTTTTTGTCTGTCCTTCATATTGAGGATCAGGATGTTTCACTGAAATAATCGCTGTTAAACCTTCACGGCAATCATCCCCACTTAAAGATTCTTCATCTTTTTTCAGGAAATTATTATTTTTGGCATAATTATTAATGACTCTTGTTAAAGCAAGACGGAAACCTTCTTCATGAGTTCCTCCTTCATGCGTATTAATATTATTACAGAAAGAATAGATATTTGGCTGATATCCATCATTATATTGCATACCAACTTCAACCTTAATATCATCTATTTCATCTTCTACATAAATAATTTCTTCATGAATAGGCGTCTTATTACGATTTAAATAAGCTACGTATTCTTTGATACCACCTTCATAGTGATATTCATTTTTCTTATGTGGTGTCTGTCTATGATCTTCTAAAATTAATTTCAATCCTTTATTTAAGAAAGCCAATTCACGGATTCTTTGATTTAATGTTTCATAATCATATACAGTTGTTTCTTCAAAAATCAAAGGATCAGCTTTAAAAGTAACTGTTGTTCCAGTATCATCACAATCACCAATAATCTTTAAATCTTCAACAGGTTGTCCACCTTTTTCAAATCTTTGATAATAAATATGACCATCTCTATGTACATAAACTTCTAACCATTCACTCAATGCATTAACAACGCTGGCACCAACACCGTGTAGACCACCAGAAACTTTGTAGCCTCCACCACCAAATTTACCACCAGCATGTAAAACAGTTAAAATTGTTTCAACTGTACTCTTACCAGTTTTCGCATGAACACCTGTTGGCATACCACGTCCATTATCAATAACCTTGACAACATCGCCTTCTTCTAAAATCACTTTAATTTCACTACAAAATCCAGCTAAAGCTTCATCAATAGAGTTATCAACAATTTCCCATACCAAATGATGTAAACCTCTAGAAGACGTTGAACCAATATACATACCTGGTCTTTTTCTAACAGCTTCTAATCCTTCTAAGACTTGAATATCAGATTCATTATAACTGTGTTGAACTTTATTTTCTTCCATAGCTTTCTCCTTTCACATTTCCATTTTCAATGACGATTTTCTTTGCTTTATCTATAACCTGATGATGAATACCATCAATATTTGTTGAAGTTAAAAAAGTCTGAACCTTTCCTTCAATTAAATTCAATAACTTCGTCTTTCTTGTATCATCTAATTCACTTAAAACATCATCTAACAACAAAACAGGATATTCTCCGATTTCTTTTTTAATCAATTCTAATAAAGCGATTTTGATTGCTAAAACAATAGATCTTTGTTGCCCCTGTGAAGCATAAGTTATAGCATCCTGTTGATTTAAACACATCACCAGATCATCTTTATGAATACCATGTGTTGTCTGTTTAAAAGCAACATCTTTTTGATAATTCTTTCGATAATCTTCCAAAATACCTTCATAACTCATATCTTTATAATGTGTTTTATATTGAATTGATAATACTTCCTGATGTAAAGCAATATAATCATACATTTTCGTAGATATCTCATTTAATAATTCAACAAATTCAATTCTTTTCTTTAATAATTGAACTTGTAATCGTGCCATCTGTTCAGATAAAACCTCTAAGTAATCATCAGCTTTTAAATGTTTTTCATTTAATAATTTCAAATATTTATTTCTTTCTTTTAATAATCTTTGATATTTATTAAAATCATACATATATATAGGTGATATTTTAGATAACTCCATATCAATCAATTTTCTTCTTAATTTTGGACTTCCTTTTATTAACATTAAATCCTCAGGAATAAATAAAACAACATTTAAATAACCAACATAATCACTTGTTTTTTTAATTTCATTATGATTAATCAAAGCTTTCTTTCCTAACTTTGATAAAACAATCTCTAAATTTAATGTCTTTTGATTATTAATAACCTGTCCTTGAATTTTCGCAAAGTCCTGATCAAAATAAATCATTTCATCTATGACTTTTGTCTTAAAACTTTTAGACATTGATAAAATATATATAGCTTCTAATAAGTTTGTTTTTCCTTGAGCATTTTGACCAATTAAAATATTAATAAAAGGATCAAATTTTACTGAACAATCAATATAATTTCTAAAATTCTTTAATTGAATACTATGAATCTTCATTAATGATTAGATATTCTTGTCCATCAAAAGAAACAATATCCTGATGATAGAGCTTTTTCCCACGTCTTGTTTCTACTTCACCATTGACAAGAACCAGTCCATCACTAATGACTAATTTAGCTTCAGCTCCACTACTTACAGCATCAGCTAATTTAAGTAATTGTCCTAAAGTAATATACTCACTATGAATTGTAACTTCTTTCATATATTTATCACCCATACTTTCATAACCTGAACTATTATATCACAAAAACATCAAAAATGATAGTTTTTATGGCTTATATTCAATATTTATAAAAAAAGTGATAAATCTCATTTTTATATAAAAACCTCTTATAAGCTAAATATAAGCTAAAAAATGATATATAGTCTTTTTGACTACATATCATCTTTTAATGTTTCTATAATATTCTGTTTTCTAAAACGATTTAATCCTAATTTAAATGTTAAGATCATCACTATCATCATCACAATAAATGATATCAAATAAGCTATCCATGATGGTCTAAAAGGTATAGTGTTAAAAGATAAATTATATAATAGAAATTCTATTATTATACAGAATGGTAAACTATATACAAATGATTTTATGCCATAAATAGAAGATTCTTTCCATAACATTTTTTTCATATCATTGACACTCATGCCTATACTCATGAACATCGCAAATTCTTTTTTTCTTTTTTCTATGCTGGCACTCATCATGTTTAAGATATTCATTAGTGTAAATATCAACATAATTGTGACAAAACCATAAACAAATATCTCTACAATTGTCATAAACTCAATTCTTTCCTGATTAGCTGATGTTTCATCGTAACTGCTTAATCCATAAGATTCCAATTCTTGATTTAATTGTTCATGTTGTTGTGTCTGAATATAAATTTCTATATTCGTAGACCCAAACTCTTTTTCAAAATAGTCTGTGGAAACAATAAAAGTTAATTCGTAAGGATTCATTATATTATATTCATCAGATGTTTCTATCATCTGAATATCTTTAAAATTTTGAATATCTAACTTCTTTTCTTTTTCAGTCTCATCATCTAAATAACTGATATACATATCTTGGATAAAGTTTCTGTCCATTTTTTTATAAACTGATGAAATTTCTGTTTCATTTTCACTTAAGATTAAAGATTGATTATATGTTAATGCTAAATCATTTGATGGCTGAATACCATTATCCTGACACAATTTTTTAAATCTTTGATTGTCAATACATTGAATATAAACACCTATACTTTTTGGACTCTCATATGTTAAATAATCAGGATTAATATCTACATTAACAAATTTTAATCCTCTCAAATAATAGTCATTATCATATTGACTGTTATTTAAAATATCAATGACATCTTGTCTATTTTTCATTTCAACGTCTGAAACTGAAATATCATAATCATGAATACCACTTTCTTTTTTGACAGTATTAATAAAATTTTTACCAAAACTTGTCATAGAAACAAAGATAATCATTGATAACATTAAGGAAATAATAATAACTCTGGATTTGATTCCTTGTCTTTTATAATTTTTAATAGACAATTGCCATGAAACATTTAAAAATTTTGATAAAAAACGATTTAATTGAAGTCTTTTCTTTTTCACTTTAACTTCATCACTTTTCGTTAAAGCATCCATCACAGATATTTTTGATATTCTTCTTGCAGGTATATATAATGCGATAAAAGTAATCAAAAACGAACCTATAATAACGAGACATAAATATAATGGTGAGATTTGCGTATGAATAGATAAGTTGAGATCTTTTAAAATTTTCATTTGATTAGCAAATGAAAAAGCAATATTTAATCCTATAAAACTACATAGAATTCCAAATGGTATCGCAATAATGGATAATATGAATCCTTCAAAATAAACAGAACATTTCTTTTGTTTAGGCGTAGCACCTACGCTTGAAAGCATCCCAAGATATTGAATACGATCTGTTGTTGATAGATGGAATGCCTGATATATAATCATAACAGATACAAAACTAATAATACCAATCATAATATAAATCATATGATATACATCTGTATATCCAGCAGTTAAACCTTCTTCAAAGATATTCTGTACAGCTAAATAAGATGAATTATATGGTATATAATATTTGGAAGATGTTGTACTCTCCATGTTTTGTATTTTTTCCTTTAAATTTTGTACATGCTGAAATATATTTTTGGAAACATCTTTATCTTTAATATACATTGTATAATCTTGAGTTAAATCTATATAAGAAAATGCCTGATATGTATATCCCATGAAATCTTGAGATTGATAACTATTCATAAATCCTACAATTGTATATGTTTGTTGATTATCAAATGTTATCTGATCTCCTATTTTTTTATCAATATGATTCATTTTTAAAAATTCTGGTGTTATAACAATTTCATACTTATTAACAGGTAATCTTCCATCAATAATATAATCATAGAGTCCTTTCTTTTGAAAATATAATGAATCACCAGATTTCATATATAACTGTGAATCTTGATAATCAAGTTGTGTTGTACAAGAAAAATAATATTCATCAACTTGAGAATCATCTTTTATTAAATCAATAATTTCTTGTCTATTATCAACAATGCGATAATGGTAATCTCCTCTTGTTTTTTCTATATAACTTTTATAATAGGCTTTACCTGATGAAAAAGCTATTCCTACACAGCTCATCATGATCACTGATACCATAATACATAGTAATGTCAATAAACTTCTTTTCTTATTGGCTTTCAGATATCTTAAGGTCAATGTATTCATAATTTTCATTTTCTGATAACCTCATCTTTTTTTATCTTTCCATCTTCTATCACTATGATTCTATCTGCCTGCATTGCTATATTTTCATCATGAGTAATCATGATTAAGGTCTGTTTATATCTTTTTTTGTGTTAATTTCAGTAAATCTATGATTTCTTTACTGTTTTTTGAATCAAGATTTCCTGTTGGTTCATCCGCAAGAACCAGTGATGGTGCATTCATTAATGCTCTTCCTATTGATACACGTTGTTGCTGTCCTCCTGAAAGTTCTCTTGGTAAATGTTTTTCTCTTGATTTCAAATCTAATATACGTAGTAATTCATCCAGTCTTTCCTGATTCACTTTCTTATTATCCAGCAATACTGGCAATGTCATATTTTCTTCAACGGTTAATATAGGAATTAAATTATAGAATTGATAAATCAACCCTACTTCCCTTCTTCTAAATATGGCTAATTCATTTTCATTCTTTTTATAGACATTCTGTCCATTGACAATCACTTCACCACTTGTTGGTTTATCAACACCCCCGATCAAATGCAGCAATGTACTCTTTCCTGATCCAGATGAACCTACAATAGCTATAAATTCGCCTTTTTCAACAGTAAATGAAACATGATCTAAGGCTACAACCTTATTTTCATCATTTCCATATATTTTTGTTAAATTTTTAACTTCTAGTATTGCCATATATTCTCCCTCCTCAATTGTATTGTATCAAATAAAAATGACAAACCCGTGACAATAAAGTGACAGATTTGTCATAATCAAATATCTATACATTTTCTTTATATAAATGAATTGTAAATTTTGTGCCAGGATATGTATTTTCTACTTGAATTGTTCCATTTTGTTTTTCAATAATCATAGAACTCAAAGCTAAACCTATACCTACACTATCCTGCTTTGCATTTTTTCCTTTATAAAATCTTTCAAATAGATGAATTAAATCTTCCTGATCAATACCACAACCATTATCTTGAATAATGATTTCATCATATAAAGGATTTTGATTCATTGATATTTGAATCATACCATTTTGTTCAACATGTTCTATACAATTTTTTAAGATATTAGATACAGCTTCTAAAGTCCATAAAATATCACATTTGAATATCTCTGATTCTTGAATATTGATTTGTAATTGAATATCTTTCATATCTATTTGTATTTCAAATGGATTTAATAACTGCAAAACAAAATCTTTCTGTGTAATGCTTTCCTGATGAAAAGTGACTGTCTGGGCATCTAATTGCGCCATTTTTAATAAACTCATCACGAGCCATTCAATTTTATCTAATAATTTCTTTTCTTCTTTTAATAATTGTCTTTTTTCATTGCCTTCTGCTTTATTTAATCTTTCATGAATTAAATTTAAAGCTGTTAAAGGTGTTTTCATTTGATGAGATATATCTTCCAGATATTCTTTTAGAATCAGTTTTTCATTTTCTAATAAATGATTTTGTTCATAAATCTTATTGACTAATTTACATATATCACTCTCTAAGATAGAAAGATTTCCCTCTTTATATTTTTGAATATAAAAATCATTATGATGAAATAAAATATCATTGATTTGTTTAGAAATAGAAATAATTTTTTTATTTTGTTTATAGATGTAAAAACATAAACTAACTATAATACAGCATAATAAGAATATAATGATATACATGATCTAATCTCCCAGTTGATAACCCAATCCCCTTTTGGTTTGTATGATTTGGGGATGTTGAGGTTGATCTTCTATCTTATTTCTTAATCTTTTAATATAAACAGTCAAAGTATTATCATTCATATCTTCACCCGTCATCTGATAAAGTTCTTCTAATAAAAATTCTCTTGTTAGTAAATGATGAGCATGTTGTACAAATATTAACAATAATTTATATTCTAAAGCTGATAAAAAGATTTCCTGATGATTTTTAAAGACTTTAGCCTGAGATATATAAACTTGAAGATTTTGATATTGGAATATCTGATCTTGTTTTTTATATCTTCTTAAAATATTTTGAATACGTGATAATAGTATTCGAGGTTGAAATGGTTTTGATATATAATCATCTGCTCCTAAATCAAGTCCTGTAATAATACTAAATTCATCACTTTGGGCCGTTAAGAAAATAATAGGAAAATCATAATAAGCTTTAATTTCATTATATAAAGAAAAGCCATTACCTTCTTTTAATGAAATATCTAATAAGATTAAATCTATAGATTGTTGTTGGAGTATTTGCATAGCCTTTTTTTGTCCATCAACAGCTATTAAATGATAACCATTTTCTCTTAAATAAGAATTTAAATGCTTAACGATTTGTAAATCATCTTCAACCAGTAAAATTTTTTCCATAATACCACCATTCAAATTATAACAAAAAAAGCTAATCGTGAATAGATTAGCTTAATAAGTTCTCACAGGTAAAACCAATTGAATAATATCTTCTCTTTCAAAGTCTTTAATAATAAATGGTTTCATTTCACCAGTAAATAAGACTCTCACTTTTTGTCCATTAATACTCTTAATAGCATCAGTTAAATATCTGGCACTAAATGAAATTTTTAAAGGTTCACCTTTATAGAAAGCTCTAGATAAGTTTTCTTCTACTGACCCAATTTCTTGAGAGAATGAAGATAAGATCACTGTATCCTGATTCATTGTGAGTTTAACGATATTTGTTTGTTCATTTGTCAGTAATGATGCTCTATCAATAGAATTTAATAAACTTGTGCTATCAATACTCATAGAGTAATCAAAACTATCCGGAATTAAGCGACTTGTATCAGGGAAAGTTCCATCAATTAATCTTGTTTGAATTAAAACATGATCAAAAACAAATAAAACTTTACGATCAGATACATATAAATCAATTAATTCATCTTTTTCAATAATACGGCTGATTTCAATTAAACTCTTTTTAGGAATAATAATATTAAATGAAATATCAGAATCAATATTTAAAATACGTTTTGCTAAACGATAACTATCTGTCGCAATACATTCTAAAACATGATCTTTAGCTTTGAAGTTAACTCCTGTTAAAACAGGTCTTGTTTCTTTTTCACTTGTCGCAAATGAAGTTTGTTCAATGGCTTCTTTTAAATCAATAGATTTCATCTGTAAATTAACACCTGTTTTATTTAAATCAATACGAGGATAATCAATATAAGATGTTCCATTTAAATCAAAACGGGAGTTAGCTCCTTCAATTCTTGTAAGTGTTCCATCTACAATAAAAATATGTACATCTTCAGAATCAATCTTTTTAATAATTTCTAATATATATTTAGATGATAAAACAACACTACCAGGTTCAATAATATCAATATGGTCTTGAATACTTGTTTGAATTGTAATATCACTATCACTACCAGTTAAAATAAGTTCATCTTCTTTTAAATCAAATTTAATACCAGTTAAAACAGGTAATGGACTTTTTATAGAAACAGCTCTTGAAACTTTAGTTAGAGCATTCAATAATTCCAATCTTTTAATCTTAAAATTCATAAATGATCTCCTTTATATTTTATATTATTTAAATAATAACATAATAATAATATTGTGCACAATATGCATAAGTGAAAAAAAGTGACGTTTTATTCATTGTTTTTTTATTTTTATGATGTGTATAAGTTGTGGATAAGTGTGCATAACTTTTACACAAGTTTCTTTTTAATATCTTGAATAGCTTGACGATAATTCATATCTTTTTCTAATTTCTGTTGAACTTTATGACAAGCTTTCATGACAGTTGAATGATCTCTTCCACCAAATTCATGACCAATTTGAATGAATGAAATATCTTCAATGAGTTCTCTGACTAAATACATGGCAATATGTCTTGCGACAATAATACTAGATGTTCTTGATTTAGAATTAATTTGAGCGACCGTTAAATTATAATAATCAGCAACACATTTCTTTATATTTGAAACAGTTAATTCTTTTTTCTGTGTTGGCTGACTATAAGAATCACTAAAGGCTTCTAAGGCAAAATTCAAGTCAATAATATCTAATTTTTTACCACATATGAGCTTATAAAATAATAATCTTTTTAAACTTCCTTCTAGTTCTCTGACATCAGTATTAAAATGAGTGGCAATAAAGTCTAAAACTTCTTCCGTTATTGGATAATCAACATTTTCAATTTCTATTTTCTTTCTTAAAATGGCTTTAGCCGTTTCAAATTCAGGTGTATCAATACTTACTGTTAAACCAGATGAAAATCGACTGACTAATCGACTTTCCATTCCCTTTAGATCACGTGGTGGTTTATCTGAAGTAATGACAATCTGTTTTTTATTACTAATTAAAGTATTAAAAATGTTGAAAAAGATCTCACTTGATGATTCTTTTGTAGCCATGAATTGAATATCATCTATTAATAATATATCCATTTGACGATATTTATAGTTAAATTCATCCATTGCATGATTAGCTAATGATTGAATATATTCATTCACAAAGTTCTCACTTGTTGTAAATAAAACATTTATAGATGGATCACGTTTTTTAGCATAATTTCCAATAGCATTTAATAAATGTGTTTTTCCTAATCCTGAATTACTATGAATAAATAATGGACTATAAGAAATACCAGGTTTCATAGCAACCGCTAAAGATGCATTTTGAGCAATTCTATTACTGTTTCCAATAACGAAATTATCAAAAGTCAAATCAGGATTTAAGTGATCATCAAAATGTAATAAATGTTCTTGTTTTGCATGACTTTGTTTAAAATCTTCTTCAGTCATTAAATGTAGCTGATAGTGTCCATTTGTGACAGTATTGTAGATTTCCTGTAAATGCGTTAAATAAGGTTCTACAACATCTAAGCTCCATTTTGTATCAATGGTGATCGTCACGACACTTCCTACAATGTCTTTGATTTCTAAGGTAGTGAAAAAAGAATCAAAAGTAATTTTATCTAATCCATAATCATCAAGTTTTCCTTGGAATAAACTTAAAGTTTTTTGCCAGTTCATATCTAAATTGTTCATTTTCACCATCTCCAAGACACATTATAAAGGAAAAAGTGAATAAATAGAAGATGAAAAAAAATACGCACAAGTTATTCACATAGTTATGCACACCAAATTATATTGAATTGACGGGCTTTTTTTAGTTTTACACAAATTTCATGATATCGAAATTGTGCATAAAAAGTTATGCTATGTGCATAATTGTGCACAAAATGATTTTATTTTTTTAATTCACATAAAAAGCAACAAATAATGCACAAGAAAAATGTCGATATAAGTGAATAAATGTAGAGTTATGCACAATTGTGAATAACTTTTAAGCGTTTGTGCATAAGTTGTGAATAGACGTAAATACTCCTGTTAAATGATATGCACAAATGAAAGTAAATAGAACTTTATCAGGAAAGAAAATGCTTGAATAATCAAATAATTTTCTATATTTTCATTGACTTATAAAAGCAAAACCCATATAATAATGGGGCATATGTTATTGTGTATAAAAAATTTATTATTTTGGAGGTGTAATCAATGAAAAGAACATATCAACCAAATAAGAGAAAAAGATCAAAAACTCATGGTTTTAGAGCTAGAATGGCAACAGTAGGCGGAAGAAAAGTACTTGCTCGTCGCCGTAAGAGAGGAAGAAAAGTTTTATCTGCCTAAAAAAATTCCACTTTAATGTGGTTTTTTTTCTAAAAAAATATGAAAAAAGAATATCGTGTAAAGAAGAATGAAGATTTCCAAACTATTATAAAAAAGAAAAAATCTGTAGCTAATAAACAATTTGTTGTTTATTATCATCAAAATGATAATCATTTAAGAGTGGGAATCTCAGTAAGTAAAAAATTAGGAAACGCTGTTGTTCGTAATAAGATTAAAAGACAAGTCAGAATGATGGTTCAACAAGTTTTTGATAGAGATCAAAAGATGGATTTTATTATTATAGTGAGATATGATTTTTTAAATCATTCTTATCAAGATAATTTAAATAGTATTGTATCTCTATATAATAAAATAAGGAGAAGGATGGAAAAGTAACAATGTATTTAGATCAACGTACAAAGAAGTTTTTAAAGGTATTTGCTTTAGTAGCTGTGATCTTTGTGTTAGTGGGATGTACAAATAATCTTGATAAAAATGGACATCTTATTGCTTCACGAGCTATTACTGAATCTACACCTTGGAGTTTAAGTGAATTAGGATTTTTTGATTTTATTTTAACTTATCCAATTGCTAGAGGTATTTTGTTTATTAGTAAGTTAGGAAATGTGGCTTATGGGGTTGTTGGTATGACAATCTTTATTAACTTATTAATTTTACCTATTATGATTAAGTCAACTGAATCAACACAAAAAATGCAGTTGCTTCAACCAGAAATGGAAAGAATTCAAAGAAAATATGCTGGTAGAAAAGATCAGGCATCACAAATGCGTCAAACTGCTGAAATCCAAGCTTTATATAAAAAGCATAATATCAGTATGTTTAGTAGTTTTTCAACATTCTTAACATTACCAATCATGCTTGCAGTATGGCAGGCTGTACAAAGAGTTGAAATCTTATATGATTCAACATTATTTGGATTAGAATTAGGAATTACGCCAATGTCAGCTATTACTAAAGGTGAATGGGCTTATATCGTTATTGTAGCATTGGTTGGTTTAACACAATATTTTGCGATTGAAATCAATAATATTATGTTAAAGAGAAATCCAAGATATAAGGTTTCAAAACAACAACAATCAATGAAAACAATGAATATTGTCATGACTGTTATGATTGTATGGTTTGCAGTGTCAATGCCAACAGCAATGTCATTATACTGGATTACAACAAGTTTAATTACAATTGCAAGAACAGTTTATATTCAACTATATCACATTGAAAAGAAAAAAGATAAATAAGGACTGGGCAAAACTATGAAGACATATGAAGGAAAAACATTAGATGATGTGATTCAACATGCTTGCCAAGATTTAGGAATTACTCCTGATGAATTGACATATGAAATTATTGAAGAAAAAAAGGGATTATTTTCTAAAAAAGTTGTGATTGAATGTTATTGTCAGAGTATGGTTCAGGAATATTTAGAAAACTTTGTAAGAAAGACACTTACAAATATGGAATTTCAAGTAGAAACTGTTTCATATACTCAAGATGGACGTATTTATTGTAATATTAATACAGATAATAATTCTATTTTAATTGGTAAAAATGGGGTTATTCTAAGAGCATTTAATTTTATCGCAAGACAAGCTGTACAAAATGAATTTAAGAAAAGATTTGAAATTAGCTTAGATATTAATGGATATAAAGAAAATAGATATAGAAAAGTTTCAGCTATGGCAAAAAGACTTGGTAAACAAGTCTTACGTACAAAGATAGATGTGAAACTTGATCCTTTACCTGCTGATGAAAGAAAAGTGATTCATCAAACAATTTCTGAAATGGGTCCACATTTAAAAACTGAAAGTCAGGGAGAAGGAAAAGGAAGATTTACGACAATTTCATATGTTGATTAAACTCTATCATGGATAGAGTTTTTTTAATTATACATAAGATTTTCATTTGTTTATGATAGAATGAAATTGAGGTGGGAATCATGAAAAGAAAAATCATAGCCATACTTATATTATTTATTGTTGTGGTAGGAGGGTCAAGTTTAAAAATGAAGCAACCTTCTTATCAATATGCAACATTAACGATTTATGGAAAACAAGAAAATCCGATTCAATATTCCATTCACAATCAAGATAAGATTGATTTATTAGTTAAGACATTAAATCAGTCTATTCATGTTCAAAATGCTCAAAAGGATTATGAAAAAACAAAAGGACCCACATATCAAATTGAATTAGATGATCAACAAGTATATATAATCAATGGAAATTATATAATCAAAGATCAAAAAGCTTATTTATTAGAAAATAAAAAAGATATTTTTAATATATTTGATGAGTAAGAAAGCAGAAATGTTTTCTTTTTTTTTAGATATGTTATAATGGGAAAAGTTGTAGAATGGAGGGTATATTATGAAGATTATGAGAAAGTTTATACAATATTATAAACCATATAAAACAGTTTTCTTTTTAGATATGATCTGTGCCATGATTATCAGTCTTATTGATTTGGCTTTTCCTCAAATCTTAAATTATTTAAATGATACATTATATATCGCTGATCATCAGACAATTATTCAAAGTTTATTCTGGTTAGCCATCTTTTTACTGATTATGTATGCTATTCGTGCATTATGTAAATATTATGTATCAGCACAGGGACATATTATGGGTGCTCAAATGGAAAGAGATATGAGAAAAGATTTGTTTGATAAGTTTGAACAATTATCTTTTTCTTATTATGACCGTAATAATACAGGGGAAATGATGAGTAAGTTAGTAAGTGATTTATTTGATATTTGTGAGTTTGCTCATCATGGACCAGAAAATGTATTTATATCATTACTTAAAATTATAGGTTCATTTATTTTATTAATGTATATTCATGTTCCTTTAACTATCTTATTGATGATTGTAACATTATGTATGTTGTTGTTTTCATTAAAACAAAACAAATCTATGCAACAGACATTTATGGATAATCGTCAAAAGATTGCAGGTGTTAATGCCTCTTTACAGGATACTTTAGCTGGAATTAGAGTTGTGAAATCTTTTGCAAATGAAGATATTGAAAGACATAAATTTGCAAGAAGTAATGAGAGATTTTTACAAAGTAAGAAAAATAATTATCATTGTATGGGAAAATTCCAAGGTGGTAATAATTTCTTTCAGGGACTTTTATATGTTACGATTTTAGTTGCTGGGGGATTCTTTATTGCTGAAGGATCATTAGAACCTGTCGCTCTTGCAACTTATGCTTTATATATCAATATCTTTATTACTCCAATTGAAGTCTTAGTAGAATTTACAGAAATGCTTCAAAAAGGTTATTCAGGATTCAAAAGATTCAATGAAGTGATGGAAACTCAAGTTGAAATTCAAGATGCTCCAGACAGTCATGATTTAGTTAATGTTCAGGGTGTTATTGATTATAAAGATGTGAGCTTTGGATATGATGATGAAAAAGTATTAGATCATCTCAATATTCATATTGATTCAGGAAAATCTATTGCATTAGTTGGTCCATCTGGTGGAGGAAAAACAACCATTTGTTCATTGTTACTTCGTTTTTATGATGTAACAGGTGGAAGTATTGAAATAGATGGTCAAGATATTAGAAAATTAACTCTCAAATCATTACGCCAATCTATTGGGATTGTACAACAGGATGTATATTTATTTACTGGTTCTATTAAAGAAAATATTTCTTATGGAAAACCAGGTGCCAGTGATGAAGAAATTATTGAAGCAGCTAAAAAAGCGAATATTCATGATTTTATTATGAGTTTACCTGATGGCTATGATACATATGTAGGTGAGAGAGGAACACGTTTAAGTGGTGGACAAAAACAACGTATTTCTATTGCCAGAATATTCTTAAAAGATCCAAAGATTTTAATTCTTGATGAAGCAACAAGTGCATTGGATAATGAAAGTGAACGTCATATTCAAAAAAGTCTAGAAGCCTTATCAAAGAATCGTACATGTATTACCATTGCTCATAGACTTTCTACAATTAGAAATGCTGATGAAATTATTGTGATTGGTAATAATGGTATTGTAGAGAGAGGAACACATCAGTTCTTATTAAATAAAAATAATGTTTATGCGAAATATTATCGTTTACAATTTGAAGGATTGGAAGAAAATGCTTAAAGAAGGACAAACTGTCTATTTTATTGTACAAGGTATCGTCATGAGTGGGACAGTCATTAATGTAAAAGGAAATGAGAAATCTTATACTTTTGAAATTGAAGGATTTGGTAACTGTAGTGGACCTCATCAAATTTCATCTCAACAAATTCATTATTCTATTTTCTTAGATGAAAAAGAAGCTCAAAAATATAAAGATTATCCCACTATGTATTTACAAAACTATTGTTAATATTATTAAGGTTTTGACTTATTTTAAAGTCAGAACCTTTTTACATATGATAAAATATTTTGTGACACAAGTTTTTCATATTTTTATGTTATGTTTATAAATAATAAAGAAAGGAGGATATATTTGAAAGATATATCATCGTTCAAATTTATAAGGTTATGAAAGAATTTTTTAAAAATAAAAGAAATGTTGTAAATGTATTATATATATTCATAGTGATGTGTGTGTTTTTAGCTTTAATGGGTATGTTATTTTCTCAAGATTCAAATTATTTTTTCCCTATTTATGCTAATGAGTATGTTGCATTGTTTTGTTATATAGGAAGTGATTTATTTCTGGTATTGTCTATAGTATTATGGCTGACATCATGGAAATGTCCTCATTGCGGGAAAAAACTATATAAACATTTCATTTCAAAATCATTAAATGAATGTCCTTATTGTCATAGAAAAAAGTATTTTTAAAAGATAAAATAAAAGCAATGATTCTATAAAGATTCATTGCTTTTGTTTATAATTGTTAGTATTAAAAACAGAAATTATTCTGCTTTTGTTATAATGCATTGTTTTTTATAGAAAGATATACCATATCCTATGACATGTTCGTATCCTTCTTCTATCAGTCCTTCAATATATTTCTGTCTGATAATCTGTTCACTTGCTTTGGCACTGTCTTTTCTTAGTTCCTTGATACCAGTTGAATGTTTACATTCTATAATCAGTGCTGTATCAAGTATACTGTAAGGAAGCACTGCTATATCAAATCTTCCTTCTCCACTTTCCCTGTTGGATTGAACTGTATAACCATTAGCCTTTAAAAAGCCTACCATGAAACCATGATAGAAGTTTTCATAGTTATCATAATAGCTGATGCTCTGTTGGAGAACATCCTGCAATAAGCGATTAGCTTTCATGACATCTTCTTGTATCAAAGCTTCTATGAATGACAAATCTCTTTTTCTTTGATAGCTGTCAAACCATTTCATAAAGATATCTTCATAGATATATTTGACTTCTTTATTAGGAATCACAAGTTCATAGGTATAAGGATGATCATTATCAACCTTACTCTTGATTTTCAGATAACCAGTAAACAAGAGAAAACTATAGACATTGTCATTCATTGTCTGAATACTATGAAAGTCCATTTCTCGATACGTCAGTTCAGGAACAATCTTCTTGATGATGCTTTGACCATTGATCAATCTTTCAAATTCTTCCTTCATTGTCATCGTTGCATATTCGATATATGTTTTAACAAGATCATTGCTGCTGGTATTCGCCCAGAAAGATACAGCCTGAAAATGATCATCATTCAGTAATTTCTTGACATAGTTCAAGGCACTCCATGAATTATAGATTTCCGTCTTTCCAAACAGATAGCCATCATACCATTCCTTCATCTCTTGACGATTATCCATAAGATTATAGTATTTCAAAAGTTCATCAATTTCTTCTTGGGTTAATCCAAAGCAATCAGATGCCTCTACATCCGTGATGGTTCTGACTGTAAAGTTGTTAAGACCTGTAAAGATGCTTTCTTTAGATATTCTAAGACAGCCAGTCAATACTCCTCTTTCCAGTGCATCATTAGTTTTTAAAGCAGATGAAAAGACACTTCTTATAAAATCAACCATTTCATCATAGTAACCATGATGATAGGCACTCTGTAAAGGCACATCATATTCATCTATGAGAATGATGACTTTTTGATGATAATGTTTTTCTAAAAAAATACTCAAGTTATACAAAGCATCTCTTAAATCACTCTCAGAAGATTTTTTATAATGATAGTTATCAATGATTAATTTTTCAGCTTCACTTAAATATGGACTGTCCTTTAATTCAAAATAATCTTCAACAACTTTTGAAATCATAGCTTTAAATTTATCTATTTGCAAATTCATATTTTCTCTAGATAAATCTTTCAAAGATAGAAAAATGACAGGATATTGATTTTGATGAAGCATGAGATGTTGATGTTTTGATACATTCAAACCCTCAAAAAGATAAGTATTCTCTTTTTCCTGATTAGAAAAGAAATAATAAAGCATACTCATGTTTAACGTTTTTCCAAAACGTCTAGGTCTTGTATACAGCATCACCTTGTCACTTAAGACATCATCTATAAGCATTGTCTTATCAACATAATAATAATTCTTATCCATGAATTCTTTAAAATTTTCTGTTCCTGTTGTGATACGCTTCATTATAATCTTTCCTTTCTTTATGATTACATTATACCATAGCAATTTATAAAAGTCATTGAGATAGATAGGGTTCAATAATGAGATTTTTAAACAACAAAAGTAGAATAAGTCTATAAAGTGTTGTTGGTGGTACTTCTTGTCAAAAAGAATATGATAAAAATATAGATAGATATATGCTGTAAGCAATAAAATGAATAAAAATCAAGTTTTTTTCCAAAAAAGACTTGACTGTAAAGTGACTCTATAGTGTTCAATGAAGGCAGAAAAGGAAAGAAAATCAAATGTGATGAGGAAAATGATATGTTAAAGAGTCATTTAGGTTTTCAAAAAACAACGAATAAAGTGAGCATTGGAAGAAGATTAACAAAGTCATTATTAAAAAGAAAGATTTTTATTCAAGTCATTCTTTCATGTTTATTAGGTGTTGCGATGTATTATGGTGTTAATACAAGCTTATCTGTTTTGGTTGGAACAATGATTTTATTTATAGTCATTCAAGTTATTGCTTATGGATTAGGATTAGGTGAAATGAATACTTTATCTATACAGCCACATAGTCAGTTATTTGTAGAGTTTGATGATTCTGGAATTCATTATGTTGATAATAAAACTTTTAAAGAAAGAATAAAATATGCAAGAGATGTGCTTAAAGGAAAAGAACAACTTCATCATGTTCATTATGATCAGATTGATCATGTTCAAGTCCAAAAAGTTACAAGATTTATGAAAATTCCCGGATCAAATCTTGCAACAGAAATGAACACATATGATTATTATTTTCAATTAAAAGATGGGAAAACATATAATCTGATTAATGCTATGATTCTTCAAGATGATGGCCAGAAAATTGATACTATTTTAAATCAATATATACAAAATAAACAGGAGAATAAATAAAATGAAAAGAAAAATATTGATGATTTTAATGAGTTTTGTATTAGTAGGATGTGGAAAAGCAGATGTTCCTAGTTTTGATGATGCGAATACTACAGATGTGAATGGTTATCATACTTATTATAATATGGATAAGTTATGTGCCCAATTAGAAAGAGTAGATAAAAAATATGATATGACTGATCCTCAAGATATGATGAATCAAGTGGATTATGTTTTTGTTGGAACAATGGATCAATATGACAAATCTCAAATTTATGATAATGGAAAAATTAAACAAAGTATGAAAATTACAATTAAGAAGATGATCAAAGGTCAATTAGATCAACAAGTGACTATATGGCGAGATGGTGGAAGTGTATCGGCTTCAACTTATGCTAACTATCCAAAAGAAACTTTGTTAGATAAAGGCAGTTTAGAACAGCTACCAGATCAAATTAGAAGTACAGCATATGTTGAGGTTGTACCAGAAGCTTATTTTAGAGCACAACAACAAAAAGATTATTTGTTCTTTGTCAAAGAAAAAGAAAATTTAGAAGTTTATAATGATGCTTATGGTATGTTAGAAATGATTGATGAAGAACATGCTAAAAATGTTTATACTGATGCAAAATGTAATATTTCTCAGTTAAAATCATAAAGGGGATGTAAACAATGAAATTTGCGATAAAAAATTTATTGAGGCAAAAGAAAATATCTTTATTATTTAGTATAACTATTATGATTATGGCTGTAATCTGTTATATTTTCTTAGCATTACTATATGATCCTTATTTTGCATTAGATGTCAGTTATTATAGTAAGATGATGATGGGTTCAGCTACAACACTATTTGTTGTGATGTTTACTGGATGTCTGATTATTTATACGAATATCTATGTTTTAGAAAATAAGAATCAAGAGATTTCTTTAATGAAAATATGTGGGATGACAAATAAAAGATTTATTTTCTATCTTTTTTATCAAAATACATGTCTTTATTTCATCGGAAGTCTTGTAGGCATTCTACTTGGTATTTTGATAACACCTTCTATGATAAATTATTTATATGTTCTTATAAATATCAATGCTGATGTTTATATTTTAAAAGATACACTCTTTCAAACAATATTAATGATGTCTTGTTTATATGTGATTTCTTTGATTTTAAATATTGGCTATGTGTATCGTGGAAATATAATCAAGATGTTGAATGGAACAAAACAAAATAAATATCGAAAAGCAACATTTATAACTCTATCAAGCCGAATTTATATCATTATTTATCTTTGTGGTTTATTATTAACTATTTTTAATGAACATCAAACAACAGCATATATTATCTTTTCAGTTATAGGAGCTATAGGAACATATGGAATCATAAGATATGTTATACCTGAATTTATTGAAAAGAAAAAAAGCACAAAATGGTTGAATCAAGTTGATCAACTGATTGTCTATGGTGAAATCTTTTTAAAACTAAAATATACAGTTTTATTTATACAAATATTTATGATTGTAAGTATTATTATGGTCACTTTGGTTTGTTTTAATCTTGATAACAGTATTGAGATGTATAGAATGATTATAGCTTATATCATTATGTTACCAATGATTATGTTTTGTATGACATATAAGAATTTAATGATGAATCATCAAAAGAAAAAATCACTACAACTTATTCATAAAATAGGAATGACAAAAATACATCAACTGACTTTATTAAAAAAAGAATGGTTACTTTTCTATATGATGGTGAGTTTATTACCAGGTTTATATATTATTGTTATTTTTATAAAATTCTATATCTTGAGTCATATGTCATTCACTATTATTGCAGTGATTATGGGTTATTTTATATGTAATGTATTGATATCAATGCTGATTTGTTATTATTCAACAAAACAATATTTAAAGGAGGATTTGTTATGAATGATGTTATTATAGTGGCTCAAAGTCTAACAAAAATATATGACCAGATGACAGATTATCCAGTGAAATCATTGGATCATGTTTCTTTAGAAGTGAAAGATGGAGAATTTATTGCTATTATGGGGCCATCGGGTTCAGGAAAAACAACTTTAATTCAATGTCTGTCAACGATGGATCAACCTACAGATGGTCAGGTTTATTTATATGGTCAACCCTTATCTCATTTCACTGATTATGAAATTTGTCAGTTTAGAAATCAAAAAATTGGTTTTATATTTCAAGATTATCAACTCTTAGATTATTTAACAATTGAAGAAAACATTGCTTTTCCCTTATCAATGAATAATGTCCCTACCAACAAGATTAAAGAAAGAGTACAAAAAATTTCTTATAAAATAGGAGTTGAAGATATATTAAAAAAATATCCGGGAGAATGTTCAGGAGGACAAAAACAAAGAGTTGCCATAGCAAGAGCATTTATAGGGCAACCAGAGATGATTATTGCTGATGAACCTACAGGAAATCTCGATAGTCAAAATACCTTTGAATTAATGAATATTTTAAAAGCATTTCATGAAAAAGAACATAAAACGATTGTATTAGTCACTCATGATGTTATGGTTGCATCTTATGCATCAAGATTATTATATATACAAGATGGAAAAATAACAGAACAGTTGCATAGAGATGATTTTCAAAATCAAAATGAATACTTTAAACATATTGTGAAATTGAATTCTCAAGAAAGATATATGTTATTTCAAAATGGATGAAGGAAACTTTTTGTTTCCTTTTTTCTATATCTGCATAGATATTTTGAAAAGATATTGTTATACTATATGAAAAAGAAAGGAAATGATTTCATGAATGATGATATTATTGTTGCTATAGCAACTTCAAGATTAGAAGCAGCTATATCTATTATTCGTTTAAGTGGAAAAGGATGTATTGCTTTTGTTCAACAGTTTTTTACTGGAAAAATCATGGATAAAGCAAGTCATACTATTACATATGGATTTATTAAAGATCAAGATGAAAAAGTTGATGAAGTTTTGGTTAATATATATCGTGGACATAGAACTTTTACGGGAGAAGAAATGGTAGAGATTAACTGTCATGGTGGTATCTTTATTACTCAAAAGGTTTTGAATCTTTGTTTAAAGATGGGTGCACGTATGGCAGAACATGGAGAGTTTTCAAAACGTGCTTTCTTAAATGGACGTATTGATTTATCACAAGCAGAAGCTATTAGTGATTTAATTAGTGCTAAAAATGATTATGCTTCTCAATTAGCATTAAGAGGAATTCAAGGCAATATCAGTCATTTTATTGAAGATTTAAAAGAAGATCTTATTCAGATTATTACACAGATAGAAGTCAATATTGATTATCCTGAATATGAAGATGTTGAAGAATTAACAGCTGAATCTTTACTTCCTAAAAGTATACAATTACAAGAAAAAATGAATCATATTATTGATTCATCTCAAAATGTTCATTTATTAAAAGATGGTATTTCAACAGTGATTATAGGAAAACCTAATGTTGGAAAATCAAGCTTGTTAAATGCTTTATTAGATGAAGATAAAGCCATTGTTACAGATATTGCTGGAACAACAAGAGATATTGTTGAAGGAACGATTCGATTAGATCATATTGTTTTAAATATGATTGATACAGCTGGTATCAGAGATACTGATGATGTTGTTGAAAATATTGGTGTTCATAAATCAAAAGAACTGGTTCATAAAGCAGATTTAGTATTATTGGTATTAGATGGTTCTCAACCATTAACTCAAGAAGATTATGAATTATTAGAGTTATCAAAGGATACACAAAGAATTATTGTCATTAATAAAAAGGATCAGGGAGAAATTAAAGATATTGATGGTATTGCAATTAGTGCTAAGAATCATGATATTGAACCATTAATTCAAAAGATTAAAGCTATGTTTGAATTAGGACAAATTACTTCATCACAAGATGACATTCTTGCAAATGCAAGACAAATTCAATTATTAGAAAAAGCAAATCAATCATTAAAAAATGCTATTCAAGCAATGCAAGAATATGTGCCAACTGATTTAATTGTTACAGATTTATATGAAAGTTGGGAAAGTTTAAAAGAGATTTTAGGAGAAAGAGCAAAAGAGGACTTACTGGATGAGTTATTTAAACGCTTTTGTATAGGTAAATAATGTGAAAAAGTATCAGTTTTTAGCAGAAAGATATTATAAATTTTTTAAATATTTAAGAAGAATAGGGTTAATAAGTGTTATTGTTTTCTTAGTTGTAACAGCATTTAATAGAGGAAATCAGACTTTATCGCTGATTAGTTACTTTGCAATACTTGTTACCTTAGCATGTCTTTTGGAATGTGTTATTCTCTATATTCTATATCTGATATTTAAAAATAAATGAAAAGGATGAGTTGATTCATCTTTTTTTCTTGAAATGACTTGAATATTCAATCATATCATTTCAAAAAAAGAAAAGAGCATATTTTCTAATGAAAGAGTGTTATAATATGCAAGCGAAGAAATGGGGAGGAAAATCATGAATAAAAGTTATGAAATTGATATGTGTCATGGTCCATTATTAAAACAAATTATTATATTTTCTGTGCCATTGATGCTATCAGGAATATTACAATTATTATTTAATGCAGCTGATATTATTGTTGTGGGGAGATTTACTGGCAGTGATGCATTAGCAGCCGTAGGATCAACAAGTTCATTAATCAATTTATTAGTGAATCTGTTCATAGGAATATCGGTTGGAGCCAATGTTTTATTTGGAAGATTTTGTGGGGCTCACGATGATAAAAATGCATCAGAAACAGTACATACGGCTATTTGTACTGCTATTTATGGTGGAATTATTATGATTTTTGTAGGTAATATATTTGCAAGACCACTTTTGGAATTAATGGGAACACCTCAAAATGTGATTGATTTATCAACAATATATATGCGTATCTATTTTATTGGTATGCCTGGTTTTATGGTTTATAATTTTGGGGCAGCCTTATTACGAACTGTTGGAGATACCAAAAGACCACTTTATTATTTAACTTTTGCAGGAATTATTAATGTTATTTTCAATTTGATTTTTGTTATTGTTTTTCATTTAGGTGTTGCAGGAGTCGCCATTTCAACAATGATGTCTGAATGTATATCAGCAGTATTAGTGTTAAGATGTTTAATTCATGCTGATGGTGTTTTAAAATTATCTAAAGATCAATTACGTTTTCATAAAGATAAATTAATAAAAATGTTGCAAATTGGATTACCTGCAGGATTACAAGGAATGGTATTTAATATTTCAAATGTTTTAATTCAATCATCAGTGAATTCATTTGGATCTATTATTGTTGCTGGAAATACTTCAGCAAGTAATATTGAAGGATTTGTCTATACGGCTATGAATTCTATTTATCAGACATCCTTAAGTTTTACAAGTCAAAATATGGGAGCAAAGAATTATTCAAGAGTGAATCAAATTCTTGTGAGATGTTTAGTTGTTGTTAGTATTATTGGATTTGTTTTAGGTTTTGGAGCATACTTGTTAGGAAATGTTTTATTAACTATTTATTCAACTGATCCACAAGTTATTTCTGCTGGGCTTATTCGTTTAAGTATTGTCAGTGCATCTTATTTTTTATGTGGTATTATGGATGTCATTGTAGGAAGTTTAAGAGGGATGGGATACTCAGTCATGCCAATGCTTATCTCTTTAACAGGAGCCTGTTTATTCCGTGTTATTTGGATATTTACAGTCTTCCAAATGAATCATTCTCTCTTTGTTCTTTATATTTCTTATCCAATTTCATGGATTTTGACATTAAGTGCTCAAATGATCTGTTACTTAAAAGTAAGAAAACATGCTTTTGTATAAATCAGCTTATAAAGCTGATTTTTTTGCAAAAAAAAGAAAGCCTTTCGACTTTCATTACTGTTTCTTTAAAGCTGTTCCAAAATGTAACGCAATATAAGCTAATTCATGTTCATTAAATCTTTTATGATAATGTTCATTGACAATATCATTGAAAATTTCTGCACACTTATATTCTAACTGGAATTGAGCTTGAATTTTATCTTTTAATGGGTTGTTAGTGAGTTGATGATTGTTTTGTAAGCGATCTAAAGCAGGATAGAAGTGAAGTGTCATACCTGTATAGAATTCTTTGTTTTTTCTTAAATCTAATTGAAGATCGGCTTCAATACGGTTGATTGTTTCATTAATAATATCTTCAGTTTCATCATCACATAAATCAAACTCACAATTAAAATCAATATCTAACAGATTAATATTTGCTAAATACATAGTGACATATTGAATTTGATTTTCATCAATTTCAACATGAAATTGTTGATCTAATTGATCAATAATTTGTTTAGAAACACCATAATATTCATGACTTTTTAAATGATTAATCTGGCTTTCGCTTGTTGGAATATAAGTTCCATTGATTTCTCTAGAAATACATAAAGAAAGATGAATAATTAAGTTATCAAAAGAAACATCAGATATTTCAATATTGTGATCTTGAATAACCTTTCTTACAATATTTTCAATGATTTCTTTTCTATTTTCAAATTGACTGTCTAATTCTATAACCATAATACCTGTACCTCGCTTTTCATATGATATATTATTTGAATTCAAAAGTCTACCATAAAAAAATTTTTTCTTAAAATGAAACATATACTTCAACATATTCACAATTTGTCATAAATCTTATAGGAAATCCCCATGAACCATAACCACTGGAAACAATTAATGAATGATGATCTTGTACCAATAAACCATAATCATTATCATAAAGCAAATTGGTAATGACATTTCCAGGAAAAATCTGTCCAGCATGTGTATGACCAGAAAGCTGAATATCAGCATATTTTTGATTTTCTTTATATCGACCAGGGTTGTGATCTAAAACAATGGTTGGTAGTGAACTATCCATATTTTCACAAATTGTATCTATGGAAGTTGAAGAATGTAAACTTACATCTTCTCGTCCTATTATATTAAACAGTCCATCAATACATACAAATTTTTCATTTAAATAAGTGATTTTGTATTTTTGATAAAGTTTTTGACTAGATAGAGATATGTATTTTTCATGGTTACCATCAACTGCATAAATACCATATTTGCAATGAGCAGCAGATAATATTTTTAATGTTTGTTCGATATAGTCTTGAGGAGAATTTTCATCAAATATATCACCACCCAAACAAATGAGGTCATATTGATTTTGATTTAATGTATCAACAAGATTTTTGATTTGTTGAGGGCTTGTTCCACTACCAATATGAATATCACTTATAAAGGCTATTTTTAATGATGAAAGAGTCGTATTTTTAGGAATAGTGACATGGTAATCTGTGATCTCTTTATGAAAATGAGAGCTATATCCTAAACCAGTTATAGAAATAGATACAAGTAAAAGACATATTATAAAAAAAGAATGATGTTTATGATGAATGATATGACACCATAAATGATATAAACCAATCCATATAAAAAAACAAAAAGAACATAGGATATAAAAATTTATTATATTGTTCCAAACAAACCATAAAGAGGATGTTGGTTGAAAAATGACTTCTATAAGAAGTGTTATGATGGCTATAAGTGTTAAAATAGATAAAGTATAACGCCAACTTTTTTTCATATGTTCAAATATACGAAGAAAATATAGAAAAGGTGTTATAATAAGAAATAGGGATAGGAGTGTATAAAATATAATCATCATAAAAACCTCTTTTCTTTTTTTACAAGTATAACATAATTGAACAAAAAATAAAGGTTGCTTTCAATGAAGTCATATGATAGTATTAAAAAAAGATAGAGGTGCAAGAGTTAAGAGTTCTTTTATCAATAGATGCAACTAAAAAGAAGGAGGAACGATTGCCGAAGGGATAATTATTTGCATGTGATTATTGCCTGGGGGTATAGAGAATATCTATATCACTGTCACTTTGTAATGAAGTGGTGTGCTATTGCCTTAATAAAATAATATTTATTATTGCAATGGTACCATTGCAATTTTTTATTTTAAAGAAGGTGGAAATATTGAAATTGATTGAATCAGATCATCATATTATTCAAGTTAAATTAATGAATGTAGAAAAGAATTCATTATTTGTTGGAGATATTTTTCAAACCATTTCTTCAATGAATGTCAATATAGATATGATTTCTGAAGTGATGTTAGAAGATGAAATGCGTATTGATTTTACATGTAGTCAAGATGATCAGAAAAATTTAGATCGTGCTTTATCCTTGATAAGATCAAAACATCCACGTATGCAAATTTATCAAAATAGACAAGTTGCGAAAATTAAACTGGAAAGTCATGAAATGAAAGATGAAGTAGGTGTTGCTGCAATGTTATTTACATTATTAGGGAAACATCAAATTCCTTTACTTCAAGTCACAACATCAGAAGTATCTATTTCATGTGTGATTCCATTGGAATATGTTGATTTAGCTTTGTCAGAAATTCAAAATGAATATAAATAGGAGGAAAATTATGGAACCAATTTTTGAAGGAAGTGCAGTTGCGCTTGTATTACCAATGTTAGATGATGGAAGTATTGATTATGATGGCTTTAAAAGACAAGTGCAAAGAATGATTGATGGTGGAGTACAAGCTCTTTTAGTGAATGGAACAACTGGAGAAACACCAACAATTCATATTGATGAAGAATTTGAATTAACAAAGATTGTCATGGAAATGACAAAAGGAACAGGTGTGAAAGTGATTGCGGGAGCTGGTTCAAATGATACAGAAACAGCTTTGAAAAAAGCAAAGTTTGCAAAAGAAGTTGGCGCAGATGCTATTTTAGTTGTAACACCTTATTATAATAAGACAAGTCAAAGAGGTTTAATTGATCATTATACTTATATTGCAGATCGTGTTGATATTCCAATGATTATATATAATGTACCAGGTCGTACAGGAATGAATATTGCAGTAGATACAGTTGTAGAACTTGCTAAACATAGAAATATTAAGGCTATGAAAGATGCAACTGATAATATTGCTTATGCTATGGATGTTTTAACACACACAAAAGACTTAGATTTTGATATGTATAGTGGTTGTGATGATAATATTTTACCGTTTATTGCTGCGGGAGGAAAAGGGGTCATTTCTGTTTTATCTAATCTTTATCCAAGAGAAACAGAAAAATTTGCTCAAGCTGTGCTACATGGTGATATGGATTTAGCTAGACAAATGGCATATGATTTCAATGATGTCAGCAAATATTTATTTATTGATGTCAATCCAATTATGCCTAAGGCTGCACTGAAAAAAATGGGTGTATGTGGTGAAATGGTCAGAAGACCATTAATCCCAACAACAGAAAAAAATAAACAATTATTATTTGATGCTATGGAAAGATTTGAAAAGAAGGGCTATTAATATGAATGTATTGGTTTATGGTTTTGGTTTAATGGGTAAAAAAGTAACGCAAGCAGTGAGAGATAACGCCCAAATGAATTTAGTTGGTGTTGTTTCTCCTGTCTTTGATGCGAAAATTGATGAAAAAATGTATGCATCTTTAAATGAAGTTCATGAAAAAATAGATGCTATTATTGATTTTTCGCATCCAGATAATTTAAATGATATTTTAAAATTTGGTGTTAGAAATCATTGTGCACTTGTTCTAGCAACTACAGGATATAGTGAACAACAAATTTTACATATTGAAGAAGCATCTTCACAAATTCCTATTTTTCAATCATATAACACATCTTTTGGTGTTTCTATGTTAACAAAGATTGTCAAAGAAGTAGCGAAAGAATTTTATGAAAATGGATATGATATTGAAATTATTGAAAAACATCATAATCAAAAAATTGATGCACCAAGTGGAACAGCTAAACTTTTATATGATGTGATTCATGAAGATATTGAAGAGACAAAAGAAGTTTATGATCGTTCTACTGTTCATCATAAACGTGAAAGAAATGAAGTTGGTATTCAATCTGTGCGTGCTGGAACAATTTTTGGTGAACATAGTGTTTTATTTGCGGGACATGATGAAATTATTGAAGTCAAACATACAGCTTTATCAAAAGAAGTTTTTGTACAAGGGGCTATTTCAGCATGTTTGAAGATTGCTGATAAAGAAAATGGTTTATTTAGTTTAAAGAATTTATATTAAAGGGGAAGAACAATGGTTTTACAGACACAGTTTGCTCAAATTAGGGATCGTAGTTTATATATTGATGATGTCAATGCAATGGATTTAGTTAAAAAATATGGAACGCCACTTTATGTTATGAGTGAAGGACATATAAGACATCAATTTGAAGAATTAAAAACAAAGTTTTTAGATAAGTATGATAATGTTTTGCCATTATTTGCTTCAAAGTCATTTAGTTGTTTAGAGATATATAAAATTGCCAGTGAATATGGTATTGGTATTGACTGTGTGAGTGCAGGAGAGATTTCTATTGCCTTAAAAGCTGGTTTTGATCCTCATAAAATTTATTTCCATGGAAAT
The DNA here is from genome assembly GCF_002161155.1 of Massilimicrobiota sp. An105. Taxonomy (NCBI): domain Bacteria; kingdom Bacillati; phylum Bacillota; class Erysipelotrichia; order Erysipelotrichales; family Erysipelotrichaceae; genus Massiliimicrobium; species Massilimicrobiota sp. An105. The sequence continues at coordinate 1,120 of NZ_NFLY01000030.1, read as the reverse complement.
AATAAACTTCCATCTGAAATAGATTATGCGATAGCTCATGATGTTGATCATTTTGTGATTGATAATTTTTATGAGATAGAATTAATTGAAAAAATAGCAACTCAATACGATAAAACCATTTATGCAACTGTAAGAGTTGTGCCAGAAATTAAAGCTGGTGGACATGGATATATTCAAACTGGGCATAAAGATACAAAGTTTGGTTTCAGTGCTAGAAATGGCATTTATTTAAAAGCTATCCAACAAATTGTCGATTCTACACATATTGAATTTGAAGGTATACATTGCCATATTGGTTCACAGGTTTTTGATTTATATGCTTATATCAGTGCTATGCATCGTTTTGTACGTTTTGCCTATGAAATATATGATCAATTAGGTATTATGGTGAAAAAGATAAATGCTGGTGGTGGATATGGAATTGCCTATACTAAAAAAGATGAACCACTAGAATTTGAAACAATCACTTCTGAAATCATGAATATTATTAAAGATGGTTATGATAAACGTGGTTGGGAAATGCCAATGGTACTTGTAGAACCAGGACGTTATGTTGTTGGTAATGCTGGAATTACATTATATACAGTAGGAGCAGTCAAAGACATTCCAGATGTTCGTACTTATATGAGTGTTGATGGTGGAATGACGGATAATATTAGAACAGCTTTATATGATGCACAATATGATGGTATTATCGTTAATAAAGCTTATGAACGTCGTGATACAAAAGTGACTGTTGCTGGAAAGGTTTGTGAATCTGCTGATATTGTTGTTAAAGACATTATGTTACCATATCCTGAACCTGGTGATATCTTTGCTCAATTTTCAACAGGGGCCTATCATTATTCCATGTCTTCTAACTATAATCAGTTACCAAAGCCAGCTGTTGTTTTTACATATCAGGGCAAAAGTAAATTAGTGATTAGAAGACAGACTTTTGATGATTTAATTACTTTTGATGTACAGGAAGACTATCAATAAGAGGAAGAAACATTATTCTTTCCAATGTCGTCAATTTAAGAAGCTATAAGCCGATAGAAATCTATTAAGACATCTATCGACTTTTTAATTTTAAAATATAAAAGAATATTTTGGCTATATTGATAGAATTTTCAATGAT